>NC_014934.1:611044-916566 GCF_000186265.1 Cellulophaga algicola DSM 14237 | reverse complement strand
ATTTAGAAGCAGCCAATGGCGATGTTATTTACATTTTAGATACCAAGAAAGAGAATAATGAAACTATTCACTTTGCAAAAAACCTACCAAAAGAAGTAAGGGAAACTTTTAAAGCCGTAGTAGATCAAAAACAACGCAGAAGAACGGAAGCAAACCATACTGCCACCCATTTATTACACCAAGCCTTACGTGAAATTTTAGGAGCCCATGTAGAACAAAAAGGTTCTGCGGTACATTCTAAATATTTACGCTTTGATTTTTCTCACTTCTCAAAAATGACGGCTGATGAGTTAGCTGAAGTAGAGCGTTTTGTAAACGCGCGTATCGAAGGAAACTTGCCTTTAGAAGAAGGTAGAAACATACCTATGCAAACTGCAATTGAACAAGGGGCTATGGCCTTATTTGGAGAAAAATATGGTGATGCTGTTAGAACTATTCGTTTTGGAAAATCTATTGAGCTTTGTGGAGGTACACATGTAAAAAACACAGGAGATATTTGGCATTTTAAAATAAAATCTGAAGGCGCTGTAGCTTCGGGTATCCGAAGAATAGAAGCGATAACTTCTGATGCCGTTAAAGATTTCTATTCAGAGAATAACAATGTGCTTTCTGAAGTTAAGCATTTACTGAACAATAGTAAAGACCCTGTAAAAGCACTGAGTAGCTTACAAGAAGAAAATGCAAAACTAAAGAAAGAGGTAGAAGGTTTATTGCGTGATAAGGCTAAGAATTTAAAAGGCGATTTGCTTAATGAAATTCAATCTATAAACGGAATTGATTTTCTAGCAAAGAAAGTAGATTTAGATGCAGGGGGAATTAAAGATTTATCTTTTGAAATGGGACAAAATAAGGATAATTTATTCTTATTATTGGCTGCAGAAAATGAAGGTAAGGCTTTATTATCTTGTTACATCTCAAAAGAATTGGTTGCAAATAAAGAGTTAAGTGCTGTAACGGTAGTCCGTGAGTTAGGAAAACTAATTCAAGGCGGCGGCGGCGGCCAACCATTTTTTGCAACTGCAGGGGGTAAAAATCCAGAAGGTATTGCAGAAGCGTTAGAGCAGGCAAAGAATTACCTAGCATAATAGCTGATTCAGCTTTTACGTTCATTTAGAAACGGATATTGATAACAATAAAAGGCTTAGTAGTGTACCTTTGGGTAGGTACTAAGCCTTTTTTGATTTAAAAAAATGAAACTCCAAACAGAAATTCCCTTAACGAAAGCCAAACATCAAATTGACTACAATAGTCAGTTATTATTGTTAGGCTCCTGTTTTGTTGAAAATATTGGAGATAGGTTTACGTACTTTAAATTCCAGTCGGTTCAAAATCCTTTCGGAATTTTATTCCATCCGCTAGCGATAGAAAATTTGATATTTAGAGCACTAAGCGATGCGTATTATACAGAGGATGATATTTTTTATTTAAATGAAAAGTGGCAGTGTTTTGATGCGCATTCAGATTTATCTGCAAATACTAAAGAAGCGTTATTAGCTAATTTAAATAAGGGCTTAAAGGTTACTCAAGAACAGCTTAAACAGGCATCGCACTTGATCATTACTTTAGGCACCGCTTGGGGGTATAAAAACTTAAGTACGGAGAACGTGGTTGCAAATTGTCATAAAGTACCTCAAAAGGAGTTTAGTAAAGACTTGCTTTCCGTAGGTGTTATTCAAGAAAGTTTAGAACGGATTATTGCGCGTATTAGAACCGTTAATAGTACTGTTCAATTTATTTTTACCGTATCGCCCGTACGTCATATAAAAGACGGATTTATAGAAAACCAACAAAGTAAGGCGCATTTAATTACGGCTATACATCAAGTAATTAAAAGAGGAGGAGAGGGGTATAGCTATTTTCCGAGCTATGAACTTATGATGGATGAACTTCGGGATTATCGTTTTTATGCAGAAGATATGGTACACCCAAATAATTTGGCTATTACTTATATTTGGGAGAAATTTAAAGCAGTTTGGGTTTCTGAAACGGTTTTTGGTATAATTAATGGAATTGATATCATTCAACGAGGATTATCCCACAGGGCTTTTAATCCGAAGTCAGAACAGCATCAAAAGTTTTTAAAAGCCTTAGAAAGTAAGATAACGAGTGTTCAGAAAGAATATCCATTTATGAAATTTAATCTATGAAAAACATCATTATAGGAGCTGTGGTAACGCTAGCCTTAGTATTTATTTTTCGTTCTTGTTCAGATAGTTCAAAAGAGAAATCTATTTTAAAGGAAAACTCCATGCTCATTCAGGAGTCTATCAAAAATGTATCAAAATTAGTGGTGACCGAGGGTCATTTTGCCGAAGTGTACAACTATAAAGACTCGCAACAGCTTTTCGGACCCTTAATTACGGCGGAGAAAAAAGCATTGGTCGTTGTAAATGCAGATGTTACGGTTGCCTATGATTTAAGTAAAATTGAATTTGAAATTAATGAAGAAACAAAAACGCTTTTAATCAAAAGTATTCCAGAACCAGAAATTAAATTGAATCCAGATTTTGAGTATTATGATGTTACAGCAGATTATTTGAATCAGTTTAATGCGAATGACTATAATAAAATTAAGAAGAATGTGCGTGCCTCTTTAATGAAAAAGGTAGAGAACTCTTCCTTAAAAACCAATGCGCAAAACAGGTTATTAAGTGAACTCTCTAATTTCTATATCTTAACCAATTCTTTAGGGTGGACTCTAGAATACAAAGGGGAAACTGTACATGGGAACTTACCAGATTTGATTAAAGGGTAAGTTATACCACCAAACTTTGATTCACTAATACTAATCCATCGTCTATTAAACGACCCACATTTGGGTTATTCTGTTTTACTTCTTCTAAGTGTGCTAAAATTTCTGTAGCAAATTCAATGTCATTGTTAGATTTTGCTAATTCATACAATTCAATAGAAAGTAACCAGTCTTTAGGGAAGTTATGTTTTACTTCCTGAAAAACTTTATTCCTAGAAATCGTTGTGTTTTTGCCTTCTCTAAATTCTCTAATTTGTTGGTAGTATTGCTCTAGTAAGATACTTTGATCGTTTTTAGTAGGCTTAATAGTGGTATTGGTCACTTTATGGGTAATCAAATCAAAACTAGCTAAATCTGCAGGGCCATTAAAAGCTGAAGCAATATGTTCTCCAATCGCCATATGGTACAAACCAAACGCTGGTTTAAATAATACAGTAGTGCCATTAGTCACCGTACAATTATCAAAAGTAATTAAAATAATTTCTCCTCGTAAATTACGGGTGCCTGTTATAATTTCTCCTTGAACCTTTATGCCTCCTTCAAAATCTAGTGTAATGGTCTGTCCTTCAAAGATATTGTAAGCTTTTAAGTCTCTAGGGCTCATATCTTCAATCGCTAAATTAATTCCTTTTAGCTTGCCTATAGGAGAACCAAAACCATTAGAATGGTGTTTTGTGCTATGGCCTACAAGTTCTTTTTCGCGATAGGAGAGTGCCGTTTTTCCGGTTGTTTGAAAATAAACTGCTTTGTTTTCAAATTCAATAACCTGTTCAAAATTTCCTGATATTTGAATTCCTGTACTTAATTCAATAGTCCCTAATTCCTTAGAATTAATCAATTTTTTAATTCCAGATAAGCCACCTTTTCTCAAGGCCATTGTATTGGCAAATTCTTCTAATACTTGACTTAAATAAGCAAAATCAGGCGTAACAAAAAGTTGAGGTTGTGGTTTTGTAATATCAAAAGAAGTATGTGCCGCCTCTATAGCATATGGAATTTTTTTAACATCATCCGTCATGCACCAAGCACTTTCTCCGATGGAAGAAAGCAAGCCTGCGCCGTAAATTTTAGGATTGTCTATAGTACCAATCAAACCATACTCAACCGTCCACCAGTGTAAATTACGGATCAGTGCAATCTCACTAGGTTCTCCCATAGTCAACTGCAAGTCTTCAATTAGTTGTTCAGCAGTATCAATTTCATTTTGTGGTGTGCCATGGGCTTCTTTAATGATTGATAAGTGCCGCACAGCTTCATACAATTCATAGTCCTTTGCACTAGAAATAGCTTTACAGCCAATCTCCCCAAACCGTCTTAAATATTCTGCGTATTCGGGATTAGCAATGATTGGGGCATGCCCAGCTCCTTCATGGATAATATCTGGAGCAGGGGTATATTCAATATGTTCTAACTGCCGTATGTCTGAAGCAATCACAAGCACATTATACGCTTGGAACTCCATAAATGCAGATGGAGGAATAAAACCATCAACCGCAACTGCTGCCCAACCAATTTCCTGTAGAATACGATTCATGCCGTACATGTTAGGAATATCATCAATTGAAATACCTGTTTTCTGGAGTCCTTCTAAATAGGATTTATGAGCGACCTTGCTTAAATAATCTACGTTTTTACGCATCACATAGCGCCATACAGCCTGATTGATGGCGGTATAATCGCTATAATCCTGAGGTTTAATAAATTGCCTTAAATGTACGGGTAGTTTATCTAAAATAGGATTGCTTTCGTAGGACATACTTCTTATTTATTTTCGACTTAAAGATACGAAATATAGTACAGATAGATAGGTAGGATTTTACTACGGTTAGGGCATAAAAAAAGCAGAACATAGGTTCTGCTTTCGCTATTATTTTTGAAAAAATATTTTTTAGTTGGATGCCATTGGTGGGTAAGCTTTCAATATCTCAGAAACAAATTTCTGAATACGTTCCTCTTTCTTTTCTATATTTTTGGTTTGGTATAAAGAACCGACACCTTTTCCTTGCCATACCAATTGCTTGTCTTTAGCGTCAATTAGATCAATATATAAAGAACCTTCTGTACGGGTACTTACTTGGTTGCCATACATATTTTGTCCTCCCCAGAAATAAGGGTTCCAACCCCATCCAAAGCCACCACCCCAGTAATTGTTATAGATATCTACTTGTTCTCTTTCTTTGGTGAAAATGCTTATTAAAACATCTGGGTTTTCAGATTTTGAAAAACCTCTTGCACTCATTTCTGCTTCAATAGCATACAAAATTCTTTTCTTGTCTAAATCAGAAATTTGAGCCTTGTCTATTCCTGTTTTATAAAAAGCATATGTTTTGTAGGTATTGAAATCTGCCTTTTTATCATAATCTGCCATTACACGAACAGAGCTACAGGAACTTAATACCAGCAGTGCAAAAATAGGCAGCGCTAAAATTTTAAATGTTTTCATAACAAATTTTATTAAAGGGTTATTAATATATTCTAATTATTAGAAATAACAAGAATCATGCCGAAACACCTTGATTTACGTGTACTTATTGGTTTTGGAGTTGTAGCCATAGGGACAATGTCTGCAACCACTTTCACAACAATAACCGCGTTTTAAGTGATACTTCTCGGTGAAAACTTTATATCCTTGTTCCGAAAGGTAAAAATCACCTTCTTCTATAGGGATAATTTTTTTCATTTAGATGCTTCTGGTTCTTGTAAATTTAATTCTTCTTTGCCGAATATAGAATTTAAAATAATTTTTAACGTTTATTTTAATAGCAAACTAAAAACGAGTGTCAATTTTGGCTAAAACTCCTAAAAAAGAGTTTCGGCACGTTTTTAGCAGTACAAATATATAGATTGTAATACCTTATAATGATTCTAGTTTCAAAACTTTTTTTTGTAAAAAATTATGTGGGCTTAACACTTTGGCCTTTTATTATAGTAAAAGATGATGCCTTAAAGGACGACATTGTTTTAATTAATCATGAAAAAATACATTTAAAGCAGCAAATAGAATTGTTAGTGGTGTTTTTTTATATATTCTATTTACTAGAATGGGCTATCCGTTGTATTTGCTATCTAAATTCTTATAAAGCTTATAAAAACATTAGTTTTGAGCGTGAAGCTTATGCAAACGAAAAAAACTTAAATTACCCCAAAGCGCGCAGTGCATTCAGCTTTATTAAATATCTTTGATTATCCAAAAAAAGATGGACGAGTGATAAGTAGTAATCAAAAAATAGAGCTTCCAATTTTAAATAATAAAAAGATCACTCTTTGTATAAAAAGGGAAGATGAGCTCCATCCATTTATTTCGGGGAATAAGTATAGAAAACTTAAGTACAATATAAAGGAGGCGGAAAATAGAGGTATTAAAACCCTATTAACGTATGGTGGAGCCTATAGCAATCATATAGCAGCAACTGCTTATGCGGGTAAAGAATATGGCTTTAATACACTTGGTATTATTAGAGGAGAAGAGCTTAAAGAGAAGTGGCAAGAGAATCCTACTTTAAAATTTGCGCATGCTAATGGTATGCAATTTAAGTTTGTTACAAGAGATTGGTACAGAGGAAAAGAGGAGCTTGTAGCTATAGAAGGCTTGAAAAAAGAATTTGGTTCCTTTTATCGCATTCCAGAAGGCGGTACAAATAGCCTTGCAGTTCTGGGGTGTGAAGAAATATTAGATATTAAAGATTTAGATTTTGATGTGATAGCGACCTGCGTAGGCACGGGTGGTACAATTTCAGGAATTATTAATTCCTCTAGAGAACATCAGACAACGATAGGTTTTCCTGCTTTAAAAGGTGATTTTCTAAAAAAAGATATTTGTAAATTTGTAAAGAAATCTAATTGGGTTTTAGAAACAAAGTATAATTTTGGTGGATATGGCAAGATTTCAAAAGAGTTGGTAGATTTTATCAACGATTTTAAATTGAAAACATCCATTCCTTTAGACCCTGTTTATACGGGTAAAATGATGTTCGGTATTTTAGATTTGGTTGCGCAGGACTATTTTAAGCCTGGAACTAAAATCTTAGCCATACACACTGGAGGCCTACAAGGCATTTCCGGAATGAATAAAGTATTAAAAAATAAAAATTTACCAGTACTAGAATTATGATAAAAAAGGTAACGCTTCTATTAGTTCTTGTTTTTCTTGCCGGATGTAAATCCAATAAAAAAGCAGTTTCTAACTCAAAAAAGCCAGGTAGTTATGTAAGTAAATCAGAAGCGAAACCTGCCGAGGTTGTGGCGGCTGATGAAAATCTTTATGTGCTCCCCGAAGATTCCGGTAAATTTATAGACTTTCCTATAAATTCTGTTCAGGAATATATAAATACCTTTTCTGAAATTGCTCAGTTTGAAATGAAGGCCTACGGGATTCCTGCAAGTATTACTTTAGCACAAGGTATTCTAGAAAGTGGTTACGGGCGTAGCGCTTTAGTGAAAAAAACTAATAATCATTTTGGAATAAAATGCCATACCGGTTGGGAAGGTGATTATGACTATCATGATGATGATGAAAAAGGAGAATGTTTTAGAAAATACAATCACCCAATGTATTCTTTTAGGGATCATAGTATTTTTTTAACCTCAAGAGCACGATATTCCTTTCTTTTTGACTTAGATAATGATGATTATAGAGGTTGGGCACATGGATTAAAACAAGCGGGTTATGCTACAGATAGAAAGTATCCTAGTAAACTAATTTCATTTATTGAGCAATATGATTTGCATACGTATGATAAGTTAGTTCATAACGAAGGATACGTTAGCAAGAAAGAACCAAAGAACTATGATTATAAAACACACGTAGTTCAAAAAGGGGATACCTTATATTCTATTTCTAGAAAGTATTTTGTTTCCGTAGAAGAATTAATGAAAATAAATAAGATGAACTCTAGTTCTTTAGCTATTGGGCAACAACTGGTAGTAAAATCAGTAAAAAAATAATAGATAGCATGCTATATAAAAGAAGTAGTGAACTTTTTGAGGAAGCCCAAGAATATATTCCTGGCGGTGTAAATTCTCCTGTTAGAGCTTTTAAGGCCGTAGGTGGTACACCAATTTTTGTCAAAGAAGCCAAGGGAGCTTATTTTACAGATGAAGATGGTAACAAATTTATAGATTACATCGCATCATGGGGTCCGTTAATATTAGGGCACGCTTACGAACCTGTTATTAATGCCGTAATTGAAAAGGCTAAAAAAGGTACTTCTTTTGGGATGCCAACAGAAATAGAAACGGAATTAGCAAAGCTAGCGGTTTCTATGGTTCCTAATATTGATAAAATTAGATTTGTAAATAGCGGTACGGAGGCATGTATGAGTGCAGTGCGTTTAGCTAGAGGGTATACAGGAAAAGATAAAATTATTAAATTTTCGGGTTGTTACCATGGGCATTCAGACTCTTTCTTAATTCAAGCGGGTAGTGGAGCTGTTACTTTTGGTAGTCCTAATAGTCCAGGGGTAACCCAAGGTACAGCAAAAGATACCTTATTGGCTAATTATAATGATTTAGAAAGTGTACAAGCGTTAGTTGATGCTAATAAGCGAGAAATTGCAGCCGTAATTATTGAACCGATTGCGGGGAATATGGGATGTATTATTCCCCAAGAAGACTTCATGAAAGGCTTAAGAGAGCTGTGTACAAAAGAAGGAATCCTTTTAATTTTTGACGAGGTGATGACCGGTTTTAGATTAGCAAAAGGTGGTGCTCAAGAGGTACTAGGAATCAATGCAGATATCGTAACCTTCGGAAAGGTTATTGGAGGCGGACTTCCTGTAGGAGCTTTTGCTGCACGTAACGAAATTATGGCAAAATTAGCGCCAGACGGACCTGTATACCAAGCAGGAACATTAAGCGGGAATCCTTTAGCGATGAGCGCTGGTTTGGCAATGCTAACGGCTCTAAATTCTAATACTAATATTTTTAGAAGTCTTGCTGATAAAACAGCATATTTACACAAAGGATTAGAAAAAGTATTAAAAGAGAATGGTGTCAAGCATCAGATCAATAGATTTGGTAGTATGATTTCTGTGCACTTTACAGATACACCTGTAGTAGATTTTGCGTCATCGGCAGAAGGAAATAATGATACATTTAAAAAGTATTTTCATGGAATGTTACGTAACGGTATCTATTTACCGCCAAGCGCCTTTGAGAGCTATTTTCTAAATGATGCACTTTCTTATGAAGATTTAGATGCAACGATAAAAGCTTTAGAAAGTATTGTAGACGAATTAAAATAGGATACATACTATCTTAGAATAAAAAAAGAGAGGCAATTTTGCCTCTCTTTTTTGTTTACAATCAGATAACTTATTCTTAAACTCCTTAATTAAAAGACTTTCCTTTATTTTTTTAATCTTTGAAGACGTAAATTACTTCTGTAATGAATAGGTATATAGATTTTAATTTAAATAAAATAGAAGTAGAATTTTTTTATTCATTCACTATAGTTAATTTGGTTGCAACCAATTAAAACCAAAAGTGAATGAAGGTATTATATGCAATTCAAGGAACAGGAAATGGACATTTAAGTAGAGCGCGAGATATTATTCCTATTTTATTAAAGAAAGATATTGAGCTAGATATTTTATTAAGTGGTACACAAGGAGATCTTGATATTCCATATCCAGTAAAATATAAGTTTAAAGGCTTGAGTTTTATCTTTGGTAAAAAAGGTGGTGTGGATCTATGGAAAACCTACATCCGAGCAAATTCAAGAAGACTTCAAAAAGAAATAAAAAGCTTGCCAATTGAAGACTATGATCTTATTATAAATGATTTTGAACCAGTTTCTGCTTGGGCGTGTAAATTAATAAATAAGCCTTGTATTAGTGTTAGTCATCAATCTGCAGTTTTAATGAAAGGCAGTCCTAAACCCCGGAAACCAGATCCTTTAGGGCATCTTATTTTGAGAAAGTATGCACCTACTACCAAGCAATACGGATTTCATTTTAGTAATTTTAATCCTAGTATTTTTACTCCTGTAATACGTCAAGATATTCGCAATGCGAAAGTTGAGGTAAAGGATCATTATACCGTGTACTTGCCTTCCTATAGCGATGAAAAAATCTTAAAAATGCTTTCAAAAGTTCCCAATGCTAAATGGGAGGTTTTTTCAAAACATAATAAAAAAATTGTAGAAAGCGGTAATGTAGTTATTATGCCAATAACTAATGAAGCGTTTATTGCGAGTATGGCTACAAGTCTGGGGGTATTATGTGGTGCTGGTTTTGAAACACCAGCAGAAGCTTTATTCTTAAATAAAAAGCTACTAGTCATTCCAATGAAAGGGCAATATGAGCAACAGTGTAACGCTGCGGCACTTAAGAAATTAGGTGTCCCTGTGATGAGGTCTCTTAAGAACAAGCATTTAAAGCGTATTAAGAAATGGATCCTAAGTGATACTAAAGTTACCGTTAATTACCCTGATATTACCGAAGCTATAATTGATAAAGTATTGTTAGAAAATTTAAAGTCTCGTTAAATATGCCTAAGAACAAAACTTCCAAAAAAACTAAATTTACGAGTAAAAAGTTCGGAGAAGATTTTGTTTGGGGAGTTTCTGTAGCAGCCTATCAGATTGAGGGAGCTCATGAAAAACATGATAAAAGTCCTTCTATTTGGGATACTTTCACTAGTAAACCTGGTGTAATTCATAAAAATGAAACTGGCGATACAGCATGCGATTTTTATCATAGTTATAAAGAAGATATTTTATTAATGAAAGCCATGAATATTTCCAATTTCAGGTTTTCATTATCATGGTCAAGAATACTGCCTAAGGGCATAGGAGATGTAAGTGCCAGGGGTATACAGTTCTATAATGAGGTGATAGATTTTTGCATGGAGCATAATATCATTCCTTGGGTTACCTTATATCATTGGGATTTGCCGCAGGTTTTACAGGATAAAGGAGGATGGACGAATAGAGAGATTGTGTCTTGGTTTGAGTATTTTACAACGGTTTGTGCCACAAATTTCGGAGATCGGGTAAAACATTGGATGGTGTTGAATGAACCAATGGTGTTTACCGGAGCAGGTCATTTCTTAGGAGTACATGCACCAGGGCTTAAAGGATTGAAAAATTTTCTGCCAGCCATTCATCATGCTGTTCTATGCCAAGCTGCGGGAGGAAGAATTTTGAGAGAAAGAGTATCAGGAGCTACTATTGGTACCACGTTTAGTTGCTCATATATTACTCCCGTTAATAAGAAAAAGAAAAATATTTTAGCCGCAGAAAAAGCAGACGCCCTATTAAATAGATTATTTATAGAGCCTTCATTAGGTTTGGGATATCCAGTAGCCGCGGCACCCATTCTTAAAAAACTAAAAAAATACATACAGCCAGGAGATCTTGAAGATGCTGTATTTGACTTTGATTTTATTGGGATACAAAATTATACACGCGAAGTTGTAAAACATAGCTATTTTATACCTTATCTAAGCGCGAAGATTGTGGATGCTAAAAACCGTAACGTACAAACTACCGTTATGAATTGGGAGGTATACCCTAAGAGTATCTATAAAATGATTAAAAAATTTAACGCCTACGAAGGAGTTAAAAAAATAATTATAACTGAAAATGGCGCTGCTTTTGAAGATAATGTGGCTAATGGTTTTGTAAATGATATAGAACGAAGAAAATTTTTTAAACAATATTTAAAACAGGTGTATAAAGCAAAAGAAAAAGGTTTGAAAATTGATGGGTATTTTGTGTGGACTCTAATGGATAATTTTGAATGGGCAGAAGGATATAAGCCAAGATTTGGACTCATACACGTAAATTTTGAGACGCAAGAAAGAATTGTAAAATCTTCTGGAAAATGGTTTGCTAAATTTTTAAAGCCTTAAAATATAAAAAAGCCGATATTTCTATCGACTTTATATAGTGAACTAAACGTACAAAAACGACCTAATCATTATCTTGCTCCTTGTTTTTGTGGCCCTTTTTATCACCTTTTTCTCGTTTTCCTTTGTGGTGTTCTCCTCTTCTATGATGAGGCATTTTTTCCCACTTTTCAAATTGTTCCTTATTTAGAACAGATTTTAGTTTCTTTTTTTGCTCAATTCTTTGGTCAAGCATTTTAGATTGCATTTCATACCGCTGATCAGAACTTAGGTTTTTAGTAGCCCCATTTTCTCTAGCTTGTTTCCGTGCTTCCATTTTTGCTTGGCGTTCCGTAGCATTCTCTAATTGTAATACATACATTTTTGCTTGCTGACTCTCTGTTAAATCTAAAGCTAATGTCATTTTTTTAGTAGACAATGTAGCTATTTGATCTGGAGTCATCTCACTCTTCATTTCTCTTTTCTGTGCAAAGGCATTTAATCCTATAAATAGCACAAGAACTCCTATTACTTTTTTCATGTTTTAAAATTTAAATTACTTTACCTTTTGACTCGCTCTTTTTTAAAAGGTTTAATAATTTACTTTTATTTAACAGAAAAGCCAGTAATGTTAGTACTGGCTATAGTTTTTAATGGAGAATGTTTAGTTCTTATAGTTCATTCTTCTGCTTGTTCTAAAGCATCAGCATCTTCCATATCGGATAATTGCATGGTGGCAAAGTTCTCGCTATTGGATAATGAATCTTTTTTATCCTGTTCCTCAAGAGTGTAATATAATAAGGAACAAAGAATAAATGCGAATAAGAAAATTAGGCTTTTAAGTTTCGGGGTCATAATGTTTTCATTTCTACACTACAAATGTAAGAAAATACACACATAAATATAGTAATTGTTGTCAAAGCCTGATTATTTGTGGGTGTAACTATAGAAAGTTGTAGCAAGCCTTTCTTAGAAAGTGATATGGAAATAAAAAAAAGGTATGAATTTTCATTCACACCTTCATAATAACGTAGTATAGTATTGTAATTAATAAGTATTCAAAGAAATGGTATTTTTTTTAATTATTTCAGTCTTATTCGTAGAGAACTCATTGTCTCCAGTAGTACTGTCTGTAGCAGTGTACACTAGACATGCAATAATCAATAGTGCGAAATAAACGATGCTTTGTATTCTTTTGGTCATAATCTGGGGGTTTAAAGCGATACTCAAAGCTAAGTTATTGTTTCCTTTTTTTCTTTTCAATGTTGTCAAATGCGGATTTATATAGGTCAAATCCGCATTTGAGTAGTTTAACTTTTCTATTTAGGATCTAAAACCTGATCAATACGTACAAGAGCATCTTGCAAATGATATTTGCTCATGCTATCTGATGTTCTTCCAATAGCAGCTTTAATAGTTCTCTTTAAAATATTTAATTCAGCTCTAGCTACAGAACGTACATCTGATTGGCTTGTGTTAAGTGCAGTAGATTTTACATAAGGACTAGAACTTCTGTTTCCTTTAGGAGTGTCCACTGTCATTAAATACTCCAATCGATCAATATGTGCTTTTTGTAAATTTCTACGATACGTATCTATCTTATTTCCTTTTGATAATTCTGACCAGATGCCTGTTCTTACATCCTTCATCATTTCTGTTAAGGCATAAGCATCTTTACCATTAATCGTTTCATTTTCTATGATACGGGCAATTTTGCCAAGACTCAAAATATTATCTAATGTTCTAACCTGTATCGAGCGTAAGCGTTCAACAGATCCAGAATATTCTATTTTGTTAAAAATATTTTGATCCAATAACCACTCAGGTGTTGCAAATAATTCTTTTTGAACAAAGGATAAACTATTTTTCTGACGTTCTTTAGTAACAGGTGTATAAACAGCTCCTTCTTGGTCAAAAGTTTTATAATTCTCATAGACACCTCCAATATTATTAGAAACATGACCCATGTAACGGTTGTATTGTGATAATACTTGCTCGTAAAGTGTACCTAGATCATCATATTTTTTACCATCTTCTGCAATCCAAATCGCTAAATTAGGAACAATACGTTTTAAGTTTGCTATCCCATACGTACTTGCTTTCACAGCATCATCGCCTAAATCTTCAGTTTGAGAACTTGGATCTACGACATCACCAGCTTGTTGATGCCCAAATCTATATAAAGGATCTCCTGCATGTGCTAAAATCCACTGATCTAGAACAGGCTTTTCTTCTTCAGCATTTTTATCCGAAATTGGTCGGTATCCCCAATTAATAGCATATTTGTCATAAATACCGATCTCTGGCATTAAAGCAACGCCTTTATCTCCTGGTTGTGCTACATAATTAAAACGCGCATAATCCATAATAGAAGGTGCTGTACCGTATTTTTTAGTAAATGCTGCAGAACGTAAAGAATCTACAGGGTAGGCAACGCTACTTCCCATATTATGTGGTAATCCTAGCGTGTGTCCTACTTCATGAGAAGATACAAAACGAATTAATCGGCCCATAACTTCATTTTTGAATTTAACACCTCTAGCATCTTCGTTTATAGCAGCAGTTTGTACAAAGTACCAGTTGCGCAATAAGCTCATCACATTATGATACCAGTTAATGTCCGATTCTAAGATTTCACCGGTTCTAGGATCGCTTACATGGGGCCCATTAGCATTGGGAACAGGAGATGCTAAATATCTTACTACAGAATAACGAACGTCTTCAGGAGACCATTCAGGATCTTCTTCTGCAGTTGGTGGATCTTTTGCAATAATAGCATTTTTAAAACCTGCAGCTTCAAAAGCTACTTGCCAATCTTCAATACCTTGCTTAATAAAAGGTACCCATTCTTTTGGTGTAGCACGGTCTATGTAGTATACAATTTGTTTTTTTGGTTCTACAAGTTCCCCATTTTGAAATTTTTCAAGATCTTCATCTTTTACTTCCAATCTCCAACGGTCTAAGAAGCTTACCGTTTTACTTTCTTGGGCATCTAAACCATAATCTACTTGACCACGAGCAAACCAACCTACACGTTCGTCATAATAACGTTTTTTCATAGGCTCTGCAGGTAATAAAATCATCGAGTTATTAATCTCAATAGAGATAGAACCTAAATCACCGTTAGAGGGTGCAGCGCTTGCTAAATATGTTTTTACATGTCTAGCTTCAATATTTAGAGGGTAGCTCTTAACCGATTCTATGTAACTTCGGTCACTATCTAAACGAGAAACCTTAAACCTTTTTCTGTAAAAATCAGGCATTCCTAGAGCATTTACGTCTTTTTCAAATAAATCACCTACTTCAATTACCGTTGCAGGATGTATCGAATCTTTTTTAAGCGCTTTAATGTCAAAAGCATACAATACAGGCTCAAAATTAGAATTTACAACCGCTTCATGTACTGGTAATGAATCTGCGGCAATTACATCATAAGAAACAACACGTAGCAGTACTTTTTTGTCTTTCTTTTCCCAACGCAATACTTGAGTGTTAATTTTTCCGCCACCAAAACCAAGTCCGTTAGCTGTTTTGGAGATGCGGCTCACCATTAACATTTCTTTATTAAAGAGAGAATCTGGAATTTCATAAAAGAATTTACTATCAACTTCATGAACATCAAAAAGGCCTTTGTCTGTTTTAGCCTCTTTAGTGATTACTTTCTCATAAGCTTCAATGCCACCCTTTTTAGGTTTATTTTGATCACCTTTTTGTTCTGTTTTCTTATTTTTCTTTTTAAAAATCTGTGCCTCGGTTGTCGAGATGCAACCTACGAGAGCGAAAACAAGGAGTGCCCGCTGGATAATAATTTTGAACATTTTAGTTTGGTTTTATTAGTCTATTTCAAATAAAGAAAAATTAAATTAATTTTTTGTTAACAATTTCTTAATCAATGTTTATGGGTTTACATTTGAATTGTACTACCCAGTAATATTTTTGCAAATTATTGTAACTTAACGTATTGATATTGTTAATTATAAATGAATTGTGTAACATATTGAGAATTAAACCGTCTCTTTGTTAAATACGGTAATTAATACATAAAAAAATATTTAAGTATGTTATTGGAATTAGTCGATTCAAAGCCCTTGATTTATCAAGGGCTTTGTTTCGTTTAGATAGTTGGTGATATGATTGGAAAATAAAAAAGGAAAGAACACATAGAGCGTCTTTCCTTTTCTTGTATTTTGAATGCAAATTGTTTATTCTCTAAACGAAGCAATTAAGTCAGTTTCTGTTTTAGTAATTTTAATTACCCCTATTTTACCAAGAGCTTTTATGCTTTTATCCCAAGCTTTATTACTAAGATCTGCTTCAGTTTTAAGAGCTGCTAGTGGCATTTCTTTTTTCTTCTTTAGAATTTCAAAAATTACTTTTTCATTTTCTGAAAGTTCAAGTGCCTTTTTCTCTGGTCTCATTTGCGGGAAGAATAAAACTTCTTGTATAGAAGAATTATTAGTCATTAACATCACCAAACGGTCAATACCAATACCAATACCTGCAGTAGGTGGCATACCGTATTCTAAAGCACGGATAAAATCTTGATCTATAAACATAGCTTCATCATCTCCTTTTGCAGATAATTTCAATTGCTCTTCAAAACGCTCTCTTTGATCTATAGCATCATTTAACTCCGAATAGCAATTCGCTAATTCTTTACCATTTACCATAAGCTCAAAACGCTCCGTAAGTGCAGGATTATCTCTGTGCTGTTTGGTAAGCGGACTCATTTCTTTAGGGTAATCCGTAATAAATGTTGGTTGTATATATAGGTGTTCACATTTTTCCCCAAAAATTTCATCAATAAGCTTACCAATACCCATAGTTTCATCTACTTCTAGGCCTAATTTTTTAGCGACACCTCTTAATTCTACTTCCTCCATACCAGCAACATCATAGCCGGTATGCTCTTTTATAGCTCCAAGAATGGGTACTCTAGGGTAGGGAGCTTTAAATTCAATTTGATTTTCCCCTACAGGAACTTTAGATGTTCCATTGGCATCTACAGCTACTTTTTCTAAAAGTTGCTCGGTCATGTCCATCATCCAATTATAATCCTTGTAAGCAACATAAAGTTCCATTACGGTAAATTCTGGATTGTGGGTACGGTCCATTCCTTCATTTCTAAAATCTTTAGAAAATTCGTATACACCATCAAAACCACCAACGATAAGTCTTTTTAAATACAACTCATTAGCAACCCTTAAATACAATGGGATATTTAACGCATTATGATGTGTTAAAAAAGGACGTGCAGATGCGCCCCCTGGAATAGGTTGTAGTATTGGAGTTTCAACTTCTAGATATTCTCTATCATTAAAGAATTGGCGAATACTATTAGTTATTTTAGTTCTTTTAATGAAGGTTTGTTTTACAGATGGATTCACGATTAAATCTACGTAACGCTGGCGGTAACGTAATTCTGGATCATTAAATTCATCATGTACTTTTCCGTCAGGATCAACTTTTGGTAAGGGTAATGGGCGTAATGCTTTACAAAGAATAGTAAAATCTTTTACCAAGACTGTTTTTTCGCCTACCTGTGTGGTGAAGAGTTCTCCTTCAACCCCAATGATATCTCCTAAATCTGTTAATTTTTTGAAGATTTCATTGTATTTAGAATGGTCATCTTCAGTACAGATTTCATCTCTATTAAAATATAATTGTACACGACCTTCACTATCTTGTAACGCAGCAAAAGAAGCTTTTCCTTGTATTTTTTTACGCATTAAACGACCGGCAACAATAACTTTTTTACCTTCTTTATAGTCCGTTTTTATATTTTTTGAGGTTGTATCCACTGGGTATAAAGCAGCTGGATAAGGATCAATACCTAATTCTCTTAATTTGGTTAATTTCTCTCTTCGGATTACCTCTTGTTCTGTGAGTTGCATTTTTCTACTTATTAAGGCTGCAAATATAAGTACAATGCTCCAATTCATCAATCTGAAAAAAGTAAATGTTGCTAAATATCATTTTCATAAAAATAATGTAACATATATAGCCCTTTATCGTCTAATAAGTACATTCATCAATCAAAATCAATCAAAATCAAACAAAATGAGTATTTGGAGAGTTCTTTTAGCTATTTTTTTTCCACCCCTAGCCGTAATAGGTAAAGGTTGTGGTTCTATTGTTATTGTTTTTTTATTAACCCTTTGTGGTTGGGTGCCAGGTGTTATAGCAGCGTTGGTTATCTTAAATAACCCTGATAATTAGTTTCGTATAATTTAGGTCTTTGTATCTTTGCAGGGATGAATAAGCTTGTAATACATAAAGATTTAGGTGTAAAAGATTATAAAGAAACCTGGGACTACCAAGAGTTACTTTTTAAATCTATCATAGATACTAAAATTAAAAACAGGAGGGAAGAATTAACACTTTCAACCGCAAATTATTTGCTTTTTGTAGAACATCCGCATGTTTATACTTTAGGGAAAAGTGGGGACATGGATAACCTTCTTGTAGACCAAGCGCAATTGGCAGCAAAAGGAGCTACGTTTTATAAGATAAATAGAGGGGGGGATATTACCTACCACGGTCCTGGGCAAATTGTTGGATATCCTATTTTAGATTTAGATAATTTCTTTACAGATATTCATAAATACCTTCGTTTCTTAGAAGAAGTGGTTATTCTAACCCTTGATGAATATGGACTTAAAGCGGAACGCTCTAAAGGAGAAACAGGAGTGTGGCTCGATGTTGGAACTCCTTTTGCACGTAAAATTTGTGCTATGGGTGTTAGGGCTAGCCGCTGGGTAACTATGCATGGTTTTGCATTAAATGTAAATGCAGATTTAGGCTATTTTGATTTGATGATACCATGTGGAATTAAAGGAAAGGCCGTAACGTCATTAAATGTAGAATTAGGGCAAAAAGAAGTGGACATAGAAGTAGTGAAAGAAAAATTATTGAAGCATTTTTCTGTGCTTTTTGAGGCCGAATTTATAAAAGAAGAAACCGAGGTTTAGATCTCATTAAAAAAAAATGAGATAGCATTACTAGTTATTAAATTTGGTTAATGTTGTAGTGCTTAGTAAGTCTCCATTACTTTTATAACTTTCTTGTTTCACCATACCTACACCTTCGGTAAGCCATAGTCGAGAAGGGGAAGTTTTTTTTATACCCATTACTTGAGATTCATTCTCACTATAAATCACAAAACATTCGTAAGAGCCAGAAGATGTTGTTACATTTTCTTTCTTTTCTACTTTGCGGTTCATCATATTTACAATGGTCTTCATATTCATACCTGCCATGCTAATAGTCATGGTGATATTGGCATCCATGAGTTCTTGTCCAATCGTTAAATCATTAGGCAATTCTATATCTGTACCTGTTAGGTCTACTTCAATTTCCATTTCTTGGTATTGTTTCATCATAGCGCTCGCCATTAAAGATTGAAAATCAATTTTTATTCCCGTACCAGAACAAGAAATGTTGTAGCTAGATTGCATAATTTCTTTTCCTTTTTTATCACTTAAATTAAAAGTCATTTCAGCCACAGTACCACTAGTCGAGTTTTCTACTTTAGATACAATGTAGTCTGCAGTACTTTCTAATTTCCCCTTGTGGTTAATAGACGTGTATTGAAGAGTAGTTCCTTCCTCTAATGGATAATACCTGCTGCAATTAATTTGACTAAGTGCGTTTGAAGTGAATAAGAGGATTAAAATTAATGCGCTCATCTGGTTTTTCATAATTATTTATTAAAGTGTTTCTTTACACAATATATAATATGAAACACCTAATTGCCTGACAATATGTATAGTTGGAAGAGAAATTTGTATGGCTAACTTGGTTACAGCTTAGTTTATACGATAAACGATTATAGAGTTTTCTTGGTCTTTAGCCACAAATTCTAATTTTTTATCGTTGTCCATATCTTCTAGATCAATGGAAGAATTACCAAATACAGGAAAGTTTTGAATCGGATTTAAATTACTGTCAAATAAATAAATTTTCTGGTTTTGTAAGTCTGTAACGCTCACATATAGTTTATCGTTGTTGTAAAATATTTTTGGCTTTGCGTATAGACCAAGTTCAAGTTCTATTTTTTTTCCCTTTAGCATTAATGTATTTTCATTCATTACAGCCAAAGTGTTTGTTGTGGCATCGAAGCCGTGATCTTTGGTTAGTTTTAAATTGCTTTTTTCAATAGCACCCTTTTCGTTAACCTGATAAAGTATTCCTTTAGTATCTGTGAGCGTAAAGTTGTTTTTATAATTATAGATTTCGTTGTCTGAAAAATCAATTTTTTCTTTTACGATAATTCGGTCTGTACCCACGCGGTTTAGAATACGTAAAGTCCCATCTTCTTCAGGGAATGTAATGTAATCCTTTTTGTTAAACCTAAAATGTTTTGGAGCTTTAGTGATGGTTTTACCTGTATCTTTAAACTTGAAGCCTTCTACAAGCTTTCCAGAATTATCAAACATAGATATTTTGGATTTGTCCGTAATTATAAAGCGATAATTTCTATTATTATCATAATCAAAAACAGATAGACTATTTAATTCAGCAGAATCAAAAGTCAGATTAAAAGGCTTTACGATAGTTCCGTTTCTATCGATAATTAGAAACTGATTATCTGTTGTAAAAGCGAATTGTAAGCGTCCATTTTTATATAAGTCAACTTGAATAATTTCACCTTTAATTTTGCCTTCTAATTGTTTTTTCCATACTACTTTTCCTTCTGTTGAAATCAGATAAAGAATATTCTTGACATCTTGAACTATAATTTCCTTTTTCTTGGTAAGGTAATTTTTTACAAATTGTGGTTCTGTTGCAATATTATGATCAAGTTGAACAGTATATAAAGGTGCAGTTAGGTTGCTCTCTGTTTTTTCTGTTATTTTTTTTAATATTATACTGGAATGGAAAAAGCCTTTGTCAGAAACTAATTGACCAATGACTATTTGATTGGAAAAATCTAATGCGCCGATTTGTTTAGAGATATCCTCCTTTAATTCATGTTCTCGAAAATTCGCGATTCCTTCAGGAGATGAAATAAATAAGATGTTTGATTCATCTGCGATGCTAGTTTTTGCACTACTGTATATTTCAGATTTATTGAAAGTAGCTTCATTTTTATAGTTGCTAATGGTATTTTGTAGTGGAGCTAGGTTTTCCGAAAAAATAATTACCTCTTCTACTATAGTAGCATAATTTGTTTTAAAATTAGGAAGGATGGCTTTAAAAGGGGCTAAAAAATTAACATCAATGAGCTTTAATATTTCGTTTCCTTGGTAATTTATAGTTTCATTAGAATTTTGGTTAAGAATATCAACGAGGTGCGTTGCGTCAAAAGTTTGTATTAGCACAACTTTCTCATTAGAAACCCCTATAATTCCTAATTCTTGAACTGCTTGAAATGTAGTGTCTTTTTTCGGGAGTGCTTCTAGGTATTTTTGTTGATTCTTATAGTAATTCTCAAAATTTTTAAAGGTATAAGAAATGATGTATTGCGCGTTTATTGGTGCGTAAAACTGGGTCTTGTTTAAAACAGGGCTAACATTAGAGAATAACGATGCAAATTTTGAATGGCTACCTTCGTTACAGATGCTTATTCCAGTTAATTTAAATTCATTTTGCTTTACAATAGCATCTAAAGAAATCCAATCTGAAAATTCAGAAAGGTCAAAGTGGTTCGTTTCTTTTAGAGAAGAAGTTAGTTCTTTGCAGTATTTGGTGTTAAAAAACAATACCGCAGAATTACTTTTACCACTAGAATCATAGAGTTTCTTTAGTTTTAAGTCAGTATCAGGTAATTCTTTGGTTCTGATTAGGTTTTCAATCAATAGTTGGGAAGAAGAGATGAAAGTATATTCGGTATCCTTATATATATAAGCTAATTGATCTTCAATAGTAGCTTTGGTAAATGAGTAGTTTTCATACGTTAGTTCCTCTACAGTCTTATTCTTAATGTCCTTTAAGTTTAGTAGGGTTGAGGAGGATTTAGTTTTAAACAAATAATCTAATTTTCCTTTTCCAACTTCTATAAAACTAATAATACTTTCTTTGCCTGGTTTTATGTAGGATAAAAGTTTTAAGTATTTAAAAGACTCTGAGTAATGAGGAGTTTGTTGGTACTCTTTAATGAAAGCATTGTTTTTTAAATCGCTTATAAAAAGATCATAATCATTTATCTTAATTAGTATTGATGCATTCTGTGGAATATGATTTAGAAGCGATGAAGAAGTGCTTGCTTCTTTTTTGCAACTTAGAAATACGATAATAAAGAAAACACAGACTTTCAATTTCATAAACGTAGCTTTTTTACAAATTTAAAATTAAAACAGTGCTTTTTTAAAAAGCAAGGTTATATATTAATTTTAAGTTGTTCAGGGAGTTGTCTAAAGCTCTTTCTGTGGTATTTAGTAATTCCGTATTTTCTAATGGCAGCTCTGTGCTCTTTTGTTGGGTACCCTTTATTCTGTTTCCAATTATACATAGGGAATTCTTCGTGAAGAACATTCATAACTTCATCTCTATAGGTTTTCGCTAGGATAGATGCTGCTGCGATACTCATATATTTTCCGTCTCCTTTTATAATACAATCATAAGAGTAGTTTTTCATAGGTTTAAACCGATTACCATCAACGATGATGTGCCTAGCAGTAGTATCTAGTTTTAAAACAGATTTTTGCATGGCTAAAATTGAAGCATTTAAGATGTTAATATCATCAATGATAAGTGGTTCAATATGCGTAACTGCAAAGGATAGTGCAAATTCTTCTATAATTGGTTTCAAAGAAAACCTTTTAATCTCAGATAGCTTTTTAGAATCATTGAGTAGTGTGTTTGTGAAGTTTTCAGGAAGTACGACTGCTGCAGCAGTCACAGGCCCCGCAAGACAGCCACGACCAGCTTCATCTGTTCCAATTTCATTAAAAGAGACATGAAAGTTTTTAAGCATAGTGCAATCTTAAGGTAAAAGTTAAACTTGGAGTCAAAAATAAAAGTTATTGAACGATATTTTGTCAGAAAATATTTATAAAAATGCAAACAAAAAATAGTATTTCATGGTATTTGGTAATTTTACCGCATTTTTTTATCACTAAAATCAGGTATTGTGTTAAAATCTGTATTCAATTGATAATTAATGGTATCTGTACTAATTATATCATAATTAATAACATTTTTTTAACATATAGAGGTGTTAATTCTTCAGTTTTTTTGTTTTATTAACTTTTAATTATCATTTTTGTAATTGACTAATTCAAAAATTTATTTAAATGAAATCGAAATTAACATGGATTTTAACGCCCTTGTTGGCGTTAATGATGAGTTTTTCTTTTGCACAAGAGAAAACGATTACGGGTACGGTGACCGATGAGTCGGGATTACCATTGCCTGGTGTTTCTGTTTTGGTGGTAGGTACTACTAAAGGAACGCAAACAGATTTTGACGGTAATTACTCTATAATCGCTAGCGAAGGTCAGCGTTTAAAGTTTAGTTATATTGGACAAAAGACTGTTGAAAAACTTGTAGGAACTTCAGCAGTAGTATCTGTGCAGTTGAGTGAAGATGCTCAAGCATTGGAAGAAGTTGTTGTTGTTGGTTATGGTACTTCAACAAAACAAGCTTTTGCAGGAACTGCAACCACAGTGAAAGCAGAGGATATTGAATTGAAAAATTATTCAAATATTTCAAAAGCTTTAGCAGGTGAAGCTTCTGGTGTTACTGTTATTAGTGGGTCAGGACAGCCTGGTAGTTCTGCGACAGTACGTATACGTGGTTTTGGTTCTGTAAACGGGAACAGAGCACCACTTTATGTTGTAGATGGTGTTCCATTAACCACTCAGTCGCTAGATGCGAACGGAGATTTTACGGACACGGGTAGCTTAAATGCGATTAACCCTTCAGATATTAAGAGTACAACCATATTGAAAGATGCAACTGCAACTGCTATTTATGGTTCTAGAGGTGCAAATGGTGTAATTTTGATTACTACTAAATCAGGTACGTCTAATGAGTCTTATATCGAAGTTGATGTTAAAACAGGTATTAATACGCAATTGTTGCCAAGATATCAAGTGATCACTTCTCCAGAAGAGGCCATTGGTCTTATGTGGGAAGCAAAAGTTAATAGAGAACTTCTTTTAGGAAACACTGATGCTATTAATACAGTAAACAATACTTTGTTTACTTCAATTATTGCTCCTGGTTACAATATGTGGAATGTTGCTGATGGTGCTGAGTTGATAGATCCAGCAACGGGTCAGGTAAGAGCTGGGGTAACAAGAAGATATACACCAGAAAGATATGAAGATCTTGCTTTTAATTCTTCGTTTAGAACAGAAGCCAATTTAAGAATGGGTGGCGGAGATGAAAAATCTAAGTACTTTTTCTCAGGAGGTTATTTAAAAGATGATGGGTATTCTATTAACTCTAGTTATAAAAGATTAAATACACGTCTTAATATTAATTCACAAGTAAAAGAGTGGTTAAATATTGGTGCTAATTTAGGATATACTTATTCTGAAAGTGTTAGTAATGGTCAAACAGATGGTGCTGAAAACCTTTTTGAATTTGCAGATAAGATGAATCCTATCTATCCTGTGTTTTTAAGAGATGATAACTTTCAATTAGTTGCTGATCCAATTTTTGGTGGTAACCAATATGATTATGGTTCTCTTTCTGGGTTCAGAGATAGACCAAACTCTAATGGTTTAAATCCTATAGCTTCAGCTTTATATGATTTTAATGGTAGTGATAAAAACGAAGTAATTGGTAGCTTTAATGTTAAAATAGATATTACTGAAGGTTTAGATTTTGAATCTACTTATGGTGTTCAGTATTCTAACAACGTTTTTAAATCTGTAGGGAACCAATTCTATGGTGGTTCTGTGTCTAACCAAGGAGATTTATTTCAAAGTACGACAGAAAATATTACCACTAACTTTTTACAGTTAATGAGATATAAGAAAGACTTTGGTCAACATTCTTTTGAGATGCTTGCTGCACATGAAAGTAATAAATTTGATCAATCTTTTGCTACGGCTTTTAAAGGAAAAGCAATTGTTCCTCAAGGGCAAGAATTAGATAATTATATCGTTAATATACAACAACCTACGGGTAGTACTCAGGCAAGAACTTTAGAGTCTTATTTTAGTCAAATCAATTATGATTATGATAATAAATATTACTTAACAGGAACAGTTCGTAGAGATGGTTCTTCAAGATTTGCTAAAGAGTCTTATTTTAGTCAAATCAATTATGATTATGATAATAAATATTACTTAACAGGAACAGTTCGTAGAGATGGTTCTTCAAGATTTGCTAATAATAAATGGGATACTTTTTATTCTGTTGGTGGTGCTTGGGTAGCTTCAAATGAAGATTTCTTGTCTAGCAGCAATCTTATTAAATTCTTAAAGCTTAAGGTTTCTTACGGTAGAACTGGAGATGAAGGTGGGGTTGATTATTACACAGGTGTAAACACGTTTAATGTGACTAATCTTGGTGGTGAATTTGCAGTAGCTCCTGAGGTTTTTTCTAATCCTGACTTAACATGGGAAACAGCAAAGATGTACCAGGTAGGTGCAGAGTTGAGTATTGGTAAGTTTCTTGATGCGAACATAGATTATTATATTAAGGATACTGATAATTTAATTTTTGATAGAAGAATTTCTCCATCAACAGGGGTGGCTACTGTTACAGTTAATGATGGTGTTCTTAGAAATAATGGTCTGGAATTTGATTTTACAGGTCATATTTTTAATAAAGAAAATTTCAAATTAGATATTGCTATAAACGGTGCGGTGTTAAATAATGAATTGACTACGATGCCAATAGATCCAGAAACGGGTGCGCCTTCTATATTAAATCAGGTAGGTGCTTATGGGTATACTGACGGTAGTTCTATTTATGATTTTTATATGAGAGAATATGCTGGTGTAGATCCTGAAGATGGGTATCCAATGTGGAATCAGTATTATGATGATGTAAACGGGAGTGGGACTTTTGATGACGGAGATACTGCAATTGCTTCGCTTACGAGATATTTAGATGGGAATCCTGATGCTAATGTAAATAGCGAAACAACCAAGACTTATGCAGATGCTACTGAAAAGTTTATTGGTAAATCAGCTATCCCTGATGTCTCTGGAGCTTTTAGATTAAATGCAAGGTTACATGACTTTACACTTTCTACACAGTTTGCTTACTCGTTGGGTGGTTGGGCTTATGATTCTCAATATGCGGAGTTAATACATGATAACAATGGTGGTATCATCGCACAAAACAGACATATTGATGTAAGAAATAGATGGCAGCAACCTGGTGACATTACAGATGTTCCTTTAATTGCAGATAGAATTATTGGTAATGTTAATAGTAGACAATCACGTTTTGTAACGTCAACAGATTTCTTAGCCTTAAATAATGTAGTCTTGGGTTATAATATTCCTAAGAAGGTTTTAGATAATATAGGTATGGCTGGGCTTAACTTCTACATCTCAGGAGATAATTTATATTTCAAGGGTGCTAGAAAAGGATTCAATCCAACTACAAGTGAAAGCGGAAGTTCAGATAGAGGTCTTTATGCTCCTATCTCTACGTTTACATTAGGAGTTAAAGCTAAATTTTAAAAAAAAAGAAAATATGAAAAATAATATAAAATCAATTTTAGGCTTAGCGTGCCTAGCAGTTTTTGCGATAGGCTGTGAAGATGACTTTTTAGACGAGCAATCAACAGGAAAAATTATTAATGCTAATCAATTGGTTGATGGTGTTTTACTTAATCCAACTTTAGGTGAAGGTTCTGTAACTGGAATTTATGCAACGATGTTTACTACTGAAACAGGTGGAACTACTTCTCAGCAAGATTTTGGTCAAAAAGGTTATGATATCTATGGAGATATGCTATCTAGTGATATGGCATTATCTGTAAGTACTTTTGGGTGGTATCGTTCTAGAATTACAGAAATGCAAGCTGGTGTAGATTTTACACAACAAGAAAATTATCAAGTTTGGCGTTATTACTTTAGAATTATTAATCAAGCTAATTTGGTAATCGATGGTTTAGGAGGGAATGATTTTGTACCTGAAAATGAGGAGTTAAGACATATTTTAGGGCAGGCTTTTGCAATGCGTGCACATTCTTATTTTTACTTAACTCAATTCATGATTAACGATGTTGAAGCATCTTGGAACTCCGAAACTTTGCCAATATATATTGAGCCTGGTTTCATAGGTAATCCTAAGTCTACGACTCAAGAAGTGTATGCTTTAATGGAAGATGATTTAACAAAAGCAATTTCGCTTTTAGACGGTTATGCTAGACCTTCAAAAACTCAGGTTAATCAATCTGTTGCTCAGACAATTTTAGCATATGTTCTTGGTTCAAGAAGAGATAGATGGGATGATGTTGTTACTCTTACAAATAATGCATTAGCAAATACCACGGCTTCTGCAATGGAAGCAGATGATTCTGTTAGCGGAATTCTTGGAGGATTTAATGATGTTGCGTCTCAAGGATGGATGTGGGGTGTAGATTTAAATGAAGATATTGCATTAGGTTTAGTTTCTTGGTGGGGTCAAATGGATGCATATTCTTACAGTTATGCTGCTTTCGGTGATAATAAGTCTATAGATCTTGCTTTGTATGATAGTATGCCTGCAGATGATGTAAGAAGAGGTCAGTTTCAGAACGATCCAGAAGAGGATTTTCTTCTTCAACCTCTAAACAAATTTTATGATTCTGATAGACAACTTTTTGGTTCATCACAAATTGTAAAAGCAGATTATATATACATGCGTTACGAAGAGCCTTTATTATTAAATATTGAGGCGCTTGCAAATTCTGGACAAGAAGGTTTAGCTAGAACGGCTCTATTTAATTTTGTTTCAACCAGAGTAACAGATGCATCTTTTGTAAATGCATTAAATGGTCAAGCATTGTTAGATGAGATTTACAAGCAAACTCGTTTAGAGTTGTGGGGTGAAGGTAAAAGTTATTTAGCAATGAAGCGTAATAAGGCTACAATTGTTAGAGGTAGTAATCATTTATTTGCGGTAGGACAACCTATCCCTTTTAATGATGAGCGTTTAACTTTTGAAATTCCTCAACAAGAACTTCAAGACAATAATAATATTACGACACAGAATTAGTTTTAATACTATTTTAATTTTCTTTAAAACCACCCTTTTCAAGGGTGGTTTTTTTATGCTTATATTTTTAGTTATTTAAAATTTAATATCTTAAAAATTCCTTAAATTTGTTAAAATTTTAACAATATGAAGTTGAGTATTAATCTTTTTTATTTTTTAGTATTATTTGTTTTTTTAAGTTTTTTTCTTGGTTGTAATAAGAATGTAGTAACAGAGAAAACTTATCTATTGGAGAAATTAGAATCTTCTGAGACTGGAATAGATTTTGTAAATCAAATAGATGAAAACTCGGAGCATAGTATCATAAATTATTTATATTTCTACAATGGAGGGGGGGTGTCTGCTGGTGATGTAAATAATGATGGTTTGGTAGATCTTTATTTTGTTTCAAATATGAAAGAGAATAAGTTGTATATCAATAAGGGTAATTTTGAATTTGAGGATGTTTCTATGAAGTCAAATACAGAAGGTAAATCTGAGTGGAATACTGGTACGACAATGATTGATATTAATAATGATGGATTCTTAGATATATACGTATGTGCTGTAAGTGGGCTTTTAAATTTTAAAGGTCGTAATGAGCTTTTTGTTAATAATGGAGATGGAACATTTACGGAGGATGCAAAAAGTTATGGTTTAGATTTTGAAGGATATGCTACTCAGGCATATTTTTTTGATTATGATAAAGATGATGATTTAGATGTCTATATCGTTAATCATGCGGTGCATACTACTTTGTCTCATGGGTTGGCTAGTGTTCGTAATAAGCGTGTTCCATTTGTTGGAGATGTTTTGTTGAATAATGAAAATGGAGTATTTAAAGACGTCAGTGAGTTGTCTGGAATCTATGGAGGTGTTAATGGTTATGGTTTAAGTGCGGCGATAGCAGATTTTGATAATGATGGGTGGGATGACATTTATGTTTGTAATGATTTTCATGAAGATGATTATTATTATATAAATAATCGTGATGGTACTTTCAGGGAAAGCTTAGGAGAATCATTTTCTACGATAAGTAGGTTTTCAATGGGGAGTGATGCTGCAGATGTAAATAACGATGGTTATTTAGATTTAATCACATTGGATATGTTGCCATATGATGAAAGGGTAGTTAAGGAGAGTGAAGGGGAGGATGCTATGTTTCATATGAATGAAAGGTTGCGAAAATTAGGATACAAAGACCAATTTGCCAGGAATATGATGCAAATTAATAAAGAAGGAAAGTATTTCACGGAAACAGCCCTGTTTAATGGTATTGAGGCAACAGACTGGAGTTGGGGACCTTTAATTGCAGATTTTAATAATGATGGTTTCAATGATTTGTTCATATCAAATGGAATTTTACGCAGGCCTAATGATTTAGACTTTAAGATATTTGTCTCAAATGCTTTTAAGGGGAGAACATCTGATCAAGGTTTAAAATGGTTGTATAAATCTATTGATAGTATGCCTTCTGGTTTAGTTTCAAATGAAATTTTTGAAGGAGGGCTTCATAAATTTAAAAATAAAACGGGTTCTTGGTTTAAAGAAACTCCTACATCATCGAATGGAGCTGCATATGTAGACTTAGATAATGACGGAAATTTAGATCTTGTTATTAATAATTTACGAGAAGAAGTTAGTATTTATAAGAATACTTCAGGTAAGTCTAATAATTTTATTTCGTTTAAATTTAATTATAAACCCAAAAATAATTCAGGAATTGGAACTAAAATTAAGGTGTATGCAGGCGGAGTAATGCAATTTAAGCAATTATATAAATCCAGAGGATTTTTATCATCTACGGATGATAAGTTGCATTTTGGTTTAAACGGAAACAATCAAGTAGATTCTGTTCGTATAATTTGGCCCAATAACACGTATCAAACTCTATTCAGTCCAGAAATTAATAAAACACATGATATAACATTATCTAGTAATAGTGAGAATTTTGTTTATGTAAATAAATTAAAAAATCAATTATTCAAACCAGAGGAAAATATTTTAAAACATTCTAGTTTGGAAGATGTTTATAATGATTTTTTATATGAAAAATTAATACCCTATAAGGTTTCATCTATCGGTCCGGCTGTAGCACAAGCCGATATTGATAACAATGGTTTTGATGATCTATTTATTGGAGGCTCTTCGGGGGAAAAAGCTGTTTTGTACATGAACACAGGTATGGCACTAGTTAAAACTAATATCAAAAGTATAGAACTAGATTATTTGTATGAGGATAATAGTGCTGTGTTTTTTGATGCAGATAATGATGGAGATTTGGATTTGTATGTCGCTTCGGGGATTCATAAGTCAGGAATGAGTTCTTTTCAAAATGACAGATTGTATATTAATAATAACGGTTCTTTTGTTAAGTCGACAGGACTAATTCCAAGAAATCATTTAAATACTTCAACCGTTGTTGCTGCAGATTATGATAATGATGGCGATCAAGATTTATTTGTAGGGAATTTATCCAAACGTGGTGATTTTGGAAAATCTGTTTTGTCATACCTATTAGTAAATAACGGAAAAGGTAGATTTGAAGTTGATACTGAATTTAAGTTGCCTTCTCATGTTACCGCTGCAGAATGGGTCGATTTTGATGATAATGGGATGTTAGATCTAGTAGTTTCTGTAGAATGGGATGCTCCAAAAGTTTATTTGAATACTAACGGAAGATTGAATTTATTAGAGATACCTAAAAATATGAACGGACTTTGGCAAAGTATTTCAGTCTTTGATGTAGATAAGGATGGGGATAAGGATATATTATTAGGTAATTGGGGGTTAAACACTAGATTGAGTGCAAGCTCAAATAAACCTCTTAGGATGTATTATTCTGATTTTAATTCGGATGGAAAGAATGAAACGGTATTGGCTTATTCTGTTAAGGATGATTATTATCCTATAAACTCCAAAGATGAATTGCAAAATCAGATGAATTTTATAAGGAAAAAATTCCCTACCTATAAAAGTTTCGCTTTAAAAAATATGGATGAAATTTTTGGATTGAAGAGTATTGAAAAGAGTACAATTTATGAGATTGATAATCTATCTTCTGGTTACTTAGAAAATGTGAATAATTCTTTTGATCGGTTTATTCCTTTTTCAGATGAAATACAACTAGGTCCTATTAATTCTTTTGGAGAAATAAGAGTAAAAGAGTCAAATCAATTAGTTATATCTGGTAATTTAAAGCGAGTTAATAATTACAATGGAGGTTATTATGCTATGAAAGGTTTTTTAATGGAAAGTTTAGATGATTATGAATCTTTATCAAATTTAGGCATAGCACCTTTAAAAAAAGAAATAAGGACAATTAAAGTGTTAAATCAAAAAAATAGGTCCTTGTTGTTAATTTTTCCAAATAATGGAGAAGTTAAAGTATATTCTTATGTGGATTAGGGCATATTATTTATCGCTTAATTGAGTATAAGCTAACAGTGTTGAATGCTGTTAAGTTTGTTTCGGGTTACTTGTTTTATTTACCACTTAAGGTGTTGTAAGTACTTTATAAGGCTTTAGTGGTGTTTTATTTGTGTGCTTTGGTAAAGAATAGCTTTATTTCTTGAGATTAAGGTGGTCTTAAAAATGTTCTTTTCTATTCGCAAAACTTTCACATTTTATTAAAACTTAAAAAATTACCTTTGTTTCGATAAGTGTTTTTCAATGAGATATATAATATTGCTATTTATTGTGTTTAGTTCAAATTTTGTTTTGTGCCAACAAGATTCAATCCCAAAATCTAAAGAGGCAAGGCCTTTGCCAAAAGCCAATAAAGATTTAAATAAAAAAATAGATACAAGCAAGGTTGAGTACGAACCTGCTATTGCTGATTATAAAATTATCTCCTTTTATAGAGACACAACTTATGTAGATACTACGCTATCCATAAAAAAGGAATATAAATATAATTATATTAGAAAAGATAATTTTGAATTATTGCCTTTTGCTAATATGGGGCAGCCTTATAATAAGTTAGCTTATAATTTTGAGTCTAATTTTTTCTATCCAAAACTTGGGGCTATGGCTAAAAATTATAATTATATGGAGATGGAAGACATCGATTATTATAATGTACCTACGCCTATGACAGAGGTTATGTTTAAAACTGTTTTTGAAGAAGGTCAGTTTTTAGATATTTTATTGACTTTTAATTTATCTAAGCGCTTTAATTATGCTATTGCTTATAAAGGATTTAGATCATACGGTAAATATAATAATAGTCAAGCAGAAGCGGGTAATTTTAGAACTAGTGCTAATTACTTGAGTGAAAACCAAAGATACTCGTTTAGGGGGCATATTGCTGCACAAGATTTGATAAACGAAGAGAATGGAGGATTAAATGATGTGGTGGGTCAGTTTGAGTCAGGGGATTCGGATTTTACAGATAGATCAAGGATAGATGTCAATTTAACAGATGCACAAAGTAAAATATTAGGGAAAAGATATTTTTTTGAAAATCAATATAAATTGATAAAAAAAGATAACGATTCGAGTAGTGTTGAGAAAACATCTTTAGCAATAGGTCATTTGTTTAACTATGAAACCAAATACTATCAATTTACTCAGGATAGTGAGAATGCTTATTTTGGTGATGCTTTCGTTGCTACAGATCTTTCTGATAAGGCTCAACTAAGATCTTTTTATAATCAATTTAGTGCAGAGTTTTATAATTCTACCTTAGGGAGGTTGAAAGCTAATTTAAATATATTTAATTATAATTATTCCTTTAATAGTATCCTTATTACAGATGCGCAAGTAATAAATTCAAATCTTAAAGGAGATGAGATTTCAATAGGAGCTAATTATCATAAGCGGATAAAAGGTTTCAATTTAAAGGGAGATTTCGCTTACAACCTTACTGGGGATTTAACGGGTTCTATTCTCAATGCAGAGGCTAGTTATTCATTAGGTGAAAGTGTCTTTTTAAGTGCAAAGTTGCATTCCTCGTCTAGAATGCCAAATTTTAATTACCTATTATATCAAAGCGATTATAGTAATTACAATTGGGATAATTCAAATACTTTTGAAAAGACGAAGACTAATAGTTTACAGTTTAATATTGATTCTAAGTTGTTGGGTAGTGCATCTGCTAAATTTACGACTCTGGATAATTATTCTTATTTCGCGGTTGATCCATCAGTAACATTAGTAGAGGGTGAAAGTGAAAACCAATATATCAAACCTTTTCAGGAGACGAGCAGTATTAATTATATAAAACTGAAGTATAATAAGGAATTTAAGCTAGGTAATTTTGCGTTAGACAATACGCTAATGTATCAAACGGTATCTCAGAGCAATGATATTCTAAATGTACCACAGTTTACTACTAGAAATACATTGTATTATTCAAAGGAGATATTTAAGAAAGCAATGTTTTTGCAAACGGGTGTTACTTTTAAGTACTTTACTTCCTATAATATGAATTCTTATAACCCTTTATTAGGAGAGCTCTATATCCAGAATGCTCAAAGCTTAGGAGGTTTTCCAGTAATAGACTTTTTTATTAATGCAAAAGTACAGCAGACGCGTATCTATTTAAAGGCAGAACATCTCAACTCATCCTTTAGTGGTTACAATTACTTTTCTGCACCAGATAATCCTTATCGTGATTTTATTGTCCGCTTTGGGGTGGTTTGGAACTTCTTTAGTTAGGGTAGCCTTCTTTTATGGAGTGGTGTTTTAAGTGGGGTTTTTAGGAATGGCAGTTATTTTTAAATAAAGTGTATTTTTTTTTTTTAGGTGTAACGTATTGTATTTGTGGTTATTGTGTAAAGGTTTTAAATTTTTTCAAAAAAACTTTAGTAAAACGCTTGTAGGTTCCAAAAGAGGGTGTAAATTTGCAGCCGCTTAGGGAAACAACGATACGTAGCTAAGTGTTAAGAGATATAGAAATAAAAGTTCATTGACATATTGTAAGACAGCGTTTAATTACTGGAAACGGTAATTAAATAAATTGAATTAAAGAATTAGCTTAAAGAATATTAAGGGCTAGGATTCGGATGAATTAGATGTTGGATTAAGATGTTATATAATATTTACAAAACAACGATGAAGAGTTTGATCCTGGCTCAGGATGAACGCTAGCGGCAGGCCTAACACATGCAAGTCGAGGGGTAACAGGGAGCTTGCTCCGCTGACGACCGGCGCACGGGTGCGCAACGCGTATGCAATCTACCTCTTACTAAGGGATAGCCCAGAGAAATTTGGATTAATATCTTATGTGGTATATGACTGGCATCAGTTATATATTAAAGGTTACGGTAAGAGATGAGCATGCGTCCCATTAGTTAGTTGGTGTGGTAACGGCACACCAAGACTTCGATGGGTAGGGGTCCTGAGAGGGAGATCCCCCACACTGGTACTGAGACACGGACCAGACTCCTACGGGAGGCAGCAGTGAGGAATATTGGACAATGGACGGAAGTCTGATCCAGCCATGCCGCGTGTAGGAAGACTGCCCTATGGGTTGTAAACTACTTTTATACAGGAAGAATAAGATCTACGTGTAGATTGATGACGGTACTGTAAGAATAAGGACCGGCTAACTCCGTGCCAGCAGCCGCGGTAATACGGAGGGTCCGAGCGTTATCCGGAATTATTGGGTTTAAAGGGTCCGTAGGCGGGCTGTTAAGTCAGAGGTGAAATGCTGCGGCTCAACCGTATGCACTGCCTTTGATACTGGCGGTCTTGAGTTATAGTGAAGTGGCTAGAATAAGTAGTGTAGCGGTGAAATGCATAGATATTACTTAGAATACCGATTGCGAAGGCAGGTCACTAACTATACACTGACGCTGATGGACGAAAGCGTGGGTAGCGAACAGGATTAGATACCCTGGTAGTCCACGCCGTAAACGATGGATACTAGCTGTTCGGTTTTCGGACTGAGCGGCCAAGCGAAAGTGATAAGTATCCCACCTGGGGAGTACGTTCGCAAGAATGAAACTCAAAGGAATTGACGGGGGCCCGCACAAGCGGTGGAGCATGTGGTTTAATTCGATGATACGCGAGGAACCTTACCAGGGCTTAAATGTAGATTGACAGGTTTAGAGATAGACTTTTCTTCGGACAATTTACAAGGTGCTGCATGGTTGTCGTCAGCTCGTGCCGTGAGGTGTCAGGTTAAGTCCTATAACGAGCGCAACCCCTGTCGTTAGTTGCCAGCATGTAATGATGGGGACTCTAACGAGACTGCCGGTGCAAACCGTGAGGAAGGTGGGGATGACGTCAAATCATCACGGCCCTTACGTCCTGGGCCACACACGTGCTACAATGGCCGGTACAGAGAGCAGCCATCTGGCAACAGAGAGCGAATCTATAAAACCGGTCACAGTTCGGATCGGGGTCTGCAACTCGACCCCGTGAAGCTGGAATCGCTAGTAATCGGATATCAGCCATGATCCGGTGAATACGTTCCCGGGCCTTGTACACACCGCCCGTCAAGCCATGGAAGCCGGGAGTGCCTGAAGTCCGTCACCGTAAGGAGCGGCCTAGGGCAAGATCGGTAACTAGGGCTAAGTCGTAACAAGGTAGCCGTACCGGAAGGTGCGGCTGGAACACCTCCTTTCTAGAGAAAAACATCTCAACACTGAATACGAACGAGTTCTAGTCCTTGTATTTTTAAGTTATTAATTGTTCAAATTGCTGTCTTATAATTATGTTATTATAATATTGATAGAGTCTGTTAAAGGATTCGCTAAGTGAGAGTCTCATAGCTCAGCTGGTTAGAGCGCTACACTGATAATGTAGAGGTCGGCAGTTCGAGTCTGCCTGAGACTACAAGCTTAAATTTTGATTATTTATTTAATCAAGATACGTTCATTAAAATTGAAGGTACTATTAGTAGTATTCTTTGAAAGGAAATTTTAGAGGTTGAGTATAGCCGTTATAAGTACTGTTAACTAATAACTGTTAACTGATCACTAAAAGACGGGGGATTAGCTCAGCTGGCTAGAGCGCCTGCCTTGCACGCAGGAGGTCATCGGTTCGACTCCGATATTCTCCACAATCCCATCCTAGCCTTCCCTAAGGGAAGGAATAAGCACGAGTAAGTGCGCTCCCCCTTTGGGGGAGTAGGAGGGGGAAAAAGTTCATTGACATATTGGGACAAAGTGAATTACAATTATCTTCAGGGATATTGTAATCACAAGAAAACACAAATTTAAAAATAGAGTAAAGTACGATAGAGGTACTACTGTGTTTATACAGTAGTAATTTATATAATAGCATAAAAAGGACTAGTGACAAGCTAGAAAAGGGCGTATGGGGGATGCCTAGGCTCTCAGAGGCGATGAAGGACGTGATAAGCTGCGAAAAGCTGCGGGGAGGTGCACACAACTTGTGATCCGCGGATATCCGAATGGGGCAACCTGTCTGGTTGAAGGCCAGTCGTGATCGTAAGATCAAGCAAACCCGGTGAACTGAAACATCTAAGTAGCCGGAGGAGGAGAAAACAAAAGTGATTCCGTTAGTAGTGGCGAGCGAACGCGGATTAGCCCAAACCAGTATTGTTTCGGCAATGCTGGGGTTGTAGGACCACGCTATTTGATGCGTAATGAATTAGAATTGTTTGGAAAGACAGACCGAAGAGGGTGATAGTCCCGTATAAGTAAAGATCGTTATTGATAGTGGTATCCTGAGTAGTGCGGGGCACGTGAAACCTTGTATGAATTTGCCGGGACCATCCGGTAAGGCTAAATACTCCTGAGAGACCGATAGTGAACCAGTACCGTGAGGGAAAGGTGAAAAGAACCGTGAATAACGGAGTGAAAAAGATCCTGAAACCATACGCTTACAAGCGGTCGGAGCCTTTAGGGGTGACGGCGTGCCTTTTGCATAATGAGCCTACGAGTTACTTTTACTAGCAAGGTTAAGATTTTAAGGATCGGAGCCGTAGCGAAAGCGAGTCTGAATAGGGCGCCATAGTTAGTAGTAGTAGACGCGAAACCGTGTGATCTACCCATGGGCAGGTTGAAGCTTTGTTAACCCAAAGTGGAGGACCGAACCCGTTGACGTTGAAAAGTCTTGGGATGACCTGTGGGTAGGGGTGAAAGGCCAATCAAACTCGGAAATAGCTCGTACTCCCCGAAATGCATTTAGGTGCAGCGTTGTGATAGTTTTATAGAGGTAGAGCTACTGATTGGATGCGGGGGCTTCACCGCCTACCAATTCCTGACAAACTCCGAATGCTATAAAATGTTTCACAGCAGTGAGGGCATGGGTGCTAAGGTCCATGTCCGAGAGGGAAAGAACCCGGACCATCAGCTAAGGTCCCCAAGTGTATACTAAGTTGATATAACGCGGTGGAATTGCATTGACAGCCAGGATGTTGGCTTGGAAGCAGCCATTCATTTAAAGAGTGCGTAACAGCTCACTGGTCGAGCGATTCCGCATGGATAATAATCGGGCATAAGTATACCACCGAAGCTATGGCTTCTGTACTCGGTACAGAGGGGTAGGGGAGCATTCTATATGTGTTGAAGGTGATCTGTAAGGGTTGCTGGAACGTATAGAAACGAAAATGTAGGCATAAGTAACGATAATGCGGGCGAGAAACCCGCACGCCGAAAGACCAAGGTTTCCCCAGCTATGCTAATCAGCTGGGGGTCAGTCGGGACCTAACGCGAACCCGAAAGGGGTAGTGGATGGACAAGCAGTTAATATTCTGCTACCTGCTCACGCTAAAAGTGACGGGGATGTGGTGTTGGTGCGCGCTGACGGAATAGCGCGTTGAAGGGAGTGGTGACACCCCGATAGTACGACGAGGCTTCGGCCAAGTTGATAATCCAGCGTAACATCCTCCGAGAAAAACAAGTGAAGCAGCCCGTACCGTAAACCGACACAGGTGGTTGGGATGAGTATTCTAAGGCGCTCGAGAGATTCATGGCTAAGGAACTAGGCAAAATAGACCCGTAACTTCGGGAGAAGGGTCGCCCACCTTCGGGTGGGCCGCAGTGAAGAGGTCCAGGCGACTGTTTATCAAAAACACAGGGCTCTGCAAAATCGAAAGATGAAGTATAGGGCCTGACACCTGCCCGGTGCTGGAAGGTTAAGAGGAGATGTTAGTTTCGGCGAAGCATTGAATTGAAGCCCCAGTAAACGGCGGCCGTAACTATAACGGTCCTAAGGTAGCGAAATTCCTTGTCGGGTAAGTTCCGACCTGCACGAATGGTGCAACGATCTGGACACTGTCTCGGCCATGAGCTCGGTGAAATTGTAGTATCGGTGAAGATGCCGGTTACCCGCAGTGGGACGAAAAGACCCCGTGCACCTTTACTATAGCTTCGTATTGGTTCTGGGTAAGTAATGTGTAGGATAGCTGGGAGACTTTGAAGCGGCGTCGCCAGGCGTTGTGGAGTCATTGTTGAAATACCAGCCTTTGCTTATCTAGGGCCTAACCCTAAAACTAGGGAACAGTGCGTGGTGGGTAGTTTGACTGGGGTGGTCGCCTCCAAAAGAGTAACGGAGGCTTCTAAAGGTACCCTCAGCACGGTTGGTAATCGTGCGTAGAGTGCAATGGCACAAGGGTGCTTGACTGAGAGGCATACAGGCCGAACAGGTTGGAAACAAGAGCATAGTGATCCGGTGGTTCCGCATGGAAGGGCCATCGCTCAAAGGATAAAAGGTACGCCGGGGATAACAGGCTGATCTCCCCCAAGAGCTCATATCGACGGGGGGGTTTGGCACCTCGATGTCGGCTCGTCACATCCTGGGGCTGGAGAAGGTCCCAAGGGTTGGGCTGTTCGCCCATTAAAGTGGCACGCGAGCTGGGTTCAGAACGTCGTGAGACAGTTCGGTCTCTATCTACTGCGGGCGTTAGAAATTTGCGTGGATCTGACTCTAGTACGAGAGGACCGAGTTGGACTGACCTCTGGTGCACCAGTTGTTCCGCCAGGAGCATTGCTGGGTAGCTATGTCGGGATTGGATAAGCGCTGAAAGCATATAAGCGCGAAACCAGCCACAAGATGAGATTTCTTTAAAGGGCCGTGGGAGATGACCACGTTGATAGGCTATAGGTAGAAGGGCAGTAATGTCTGTAGCCAAGTAGTACTAATAGCCCATAGGCTTGCACAACTTGCCCCCTTTCATTAGGGGGCGGACTTCCTTTTTACATTAGATAAACCGTAAATCGTAGCTTACTTTAATTATATACATGTGTTTTATGTGAGTGGTTATACCACCCATTTTGTCCCTTTAATATGTTAACAATATTAGGTACTAAACTTTAGTTTAGTACAAAGATTTAAGGTGACCATGGCGATAGGGTCCACCCCTTACCATTCCGAACAGGGAAGTTAAGCCTATCAGCGCCGATGGTACTGCTATACCAAGTGGGAGAGTAGGTCGTCGCCTTTTTTTAATCAAGTCCTCAATAGAAATATTGAGGACTTTTTTTGTTTATAATAATCCCGAAAAAGACTTTTAAAACCGTAGTAGTGCTTACTCTCACTCGCTTGCGAATCCCGAAAATAAGTTCTTAAACTTCTAAGAGATCAAGAACAAAAGTAAGGAGTGATAATTAGAAGCACCTACTTACGATATAAAGTACCTCAAAATGGGATAGAGAAGCAATATCATAAAATCCAAAATTGGTTTAATGAGTATCCAGATATGAAATTGGTCTTTTATTTAGGGGTTCAGAATTACATTTTATATGGTAACATCAATACAGAGATAGCTATATTGAGCTAGGACATTGGAATAAACTTTTCGATCAATCTGCATTTAGAGCATTCCACACAATTTCTAATAGAATAATTTCAAACTATTTTATTCATAGAAGTACAAATGCTTTTGCTGAATCTTTCAATGCTAACCTGACTGAAGCCAAGCAGGTCTTAAAGCCTTTAGAGCACAGTTTAGAGGAGTCAAAATATAAGATTCTTTCTTTTTATAGTTAACTACACCTGCTTTTATCTTGGTTGCGAAATCGTTCTTACGCGGTATCTTAATAAAAGTAGGAATTGTAGGTTAATTTGTTCTTTAAGTCAGGAGAGAAATCGTTTTTAATAAAAAACTAGTTACAAGCGGTACGCGTAGTTAGGTGTTGTTGTCGTTGTTGTTTATTTGCTTTTGAAATTTAGATCTGTTCTTTTATTTTTCTGAGGGCTAATGACATATGTGCTTCAACGGTCTTTATAGATATTTTTAAATTATCGGCAACTTCTTTATATTTTAAACCTTCAATTTTTATCATTATAAAAACTTCTTTGCATTTATTAGGAAGCTTTTCGATCGCTTTTTTAATAGAAGTAATTTTGGCTTCGTTCGTTGTTTCAATAGTATCCTCAATAAAGAAATCCATGGCAGAAATCCTTATTTCGGTTAAATAGTCAATTGTTTTTTGTTCCTTTTTATAACTATCTATAAATTCATTATAACATGCTTTGAATAAATAGGCGTTTAATGAATTCGTAATTTCAACTTTTTTTCTATTTTTCCAGAGGTTAAAGAAAACGTTTTGTACAATATCTTCTGATACAATCTTATCTTTTGAAAGCCCGTACGTATACACGCATAGTTTTTTATAGTATAGATTGTAAAGTTGCTTAAATGCGTCATCATCACCCTTTTTAAGGTTTTTAATGTCTAGGATTTGGTCTTCTTTTTTCAGTGGATTTTTTTTAATAGTGTAACCGTTCTTTAAATTTAACTCTTTTTTTAAAATTTCTTAACATAAAACTAAGGGTATTCTATAATTTTTGAGTCTTACTATAAAGAATCGTCTTATAAATGAATAAAAGTCAGTTAAACAACATTGAAATTTCTAAATTTTTAAACAACACCTTAACACCAGGTGAGCTAATTGTATTTAAAGATAAATTAGAAGTGTCTGAGAATGTAGACCTGCTAAAAAAGTATATTGTAATTAATCATTTATTTGAGATTGAGAGTCAAAGTTTTGATTCAGATGTAGCTTTTGAGAAATTTTTGGCAAAAAAAATCGAATATAATTCTACGCTTAAAAATTCTTTTTATGAATCAAATAAATCTTATTTGCTTGCAGCGGCAAGTATTTGTCTTTTAGTAGGATTATCTTTTTTAGTATATTTTAATAAGTACCATACAAATGAATTAGAAGTTTCTAATCAAATAGTTTTGAAGCTTAGTTCTGGAGAGAAGAAATCTTTAGATGAAAGTAAATCTAATAAAATATATAATAAGCAAGGAGAAGTAGTTGCTGTCCAAAAAGGGAATAGTATACGCTATAATTATAAAGAGAGCACTACTAAAGTAGTAGTTAATGAATTTAATGAAATTTATGTTCCCTATGGCAAAAGAATGGAGATAGTTCTGTCTGATGGTTCTAGAGTTCACTTAAATTCAGGGTCTTCTTTAAAATATCCTACTTTCTTTACTGCAGATCAAAAACGTATAGTAGAATTAAAAGGAGAAGCTTATTTTGATGTAGCCAAAATGAATGAACTAAATAGGTTTGTGGTTACTTCTGATAATTTTGAAACAACTGTGCTTGGTACCGAATTTAATGTAAGTTCTTATGATAGTGATATTGAAAATGATGTAGTTCTTATTGAAGGTTCGGTACGTGTGATGTCTAATTCAGATAAAGAACATGTTTTAATACCAGGTCAACAATTTAAATATAGTAATACAAATCCAGGAGAGGTTAGAACTGTTGATGTTCAAAGCCATATAGCTTGGTTAGATGGTGTATTATTTTTTGAAAATGAAGAATTTAAATCTATTTTAAAAAAATTAGAACGTTTTTATGATGTTTCGATAGACAATAATTGTGAAGCTTTATGGAATGAAAAGTTTACAGGACAATTTGATTTAGAATCTATTGAAGATGTCTTAGAAACTTTTAAAAATACAGTGCCTTTTAATTTTGAATTAAAAAACCAAAAAGTAGTAATCAACCCTTTAAATAGTTAATAGCATATATGAAATAGAAGTAATTAAAAAAATCGAGAGATGTTTCAGCATCCCTCGATTCACATTTAAAATTTTAAAAACGCGAAATCTCTAAAATCATTTTAAAAGTATGAAAAAACAATATAATAATTGCCATTATCTAGGCAATCTATTTAAATTCGATTTGAAAATGAAACTTACTGCCATAATGCTTATTCTATCTTTGTGTAGAATAAGTGCAAGTATTTATTCTCAGAATACAAAAATCACTTTAAACCTAAACGAAGTAACGTATCAAGAATTGTTCAAGGAGATAAAAATTAAAACTGAATTTAAATTCTTTTTTAAAAACTCTGAAATCAATTCAAAAGAAATAGTTTCTATTGATGTCAATGACAAGTATGTAGAAGATATACTTGATATGGTATTTAAAGGGAAAGATATTTCGTATCAGATTTTGGGGAAACAAATTATTTTAAAACGAGGCAAACCTAAAATAACTGATACATCAATTTTGCAAGATGATTTTAATCTTGAAGGTAATGTTTTAGATGAAGATGGGATTCCTATTTTGGGAATTTCAATTCTTATTAAGAATACTACTAAAGGAACTATTACAGACTTTGATGGTAATTTTACCATAAAAGCTTCAAAAGGGGATGTTTTATTATTTAAAGGTCTTGGTTTTAAAAGTAAAGAGATAACAATAAAAGATGAAAAACCGCTATCTGTTGTTTTAGAGGAAGATGTTGCTGCACTACAGGAAGTAGTGGTATCAGGTTATGATAAAACATCTAAAAGAATATTTACAGGTGCTTCTAGTTCAATCGTATCTCAAGATCTAAAGATTGATGGTTTGGTAGACGTCAGTCAGATGTTAGAAGGTAGAGCTGCTGGGGTAAATATTCAAAACGTTACAGGAACATTTGGTTCTGGACCTAAAGTTACTATTCGTGGTGCTTCTTCTGTTTTTGGAGATACAAGACCTTTATGGGTAATTGATGGGGTTATTCAGGAAGATATTGTTAATACAGATTTTGACGCTTTAATCTCTGGAGATGCTTCTACATTAATAAGCTCTTCTATTTCTGGCCTTAACGCAAATGATATTGAAAAGATTGATATTCTTAAAGATGCTTCGGCAACTTCATTATATGGAGCTCGTGCACTAAATGGAGTTATCGTAATCACAACAAAAGGAGGGAAGAGAAAGTCTAAGTTAAAAGTTAATTATACCTTAGAGCAAACGGTTAGAGATATTCCAAGATACGGCAATTATGATATTTTGAATTCAAAAGAAACGGTGAGTATTTTTCAAGAGTTAGAAGAAAAGGGTTTCTTAGATTTTCCAACGGTAGCACAAAATAGAAGTGGAGGTATTTATACCATTCTTGCGCAGCAATTAAATGCATTTGACGCTAGTAGCGGTCAGTTTGGTGTGGAGAACACAGTTGAAGGAAGAAATGCGTTTTTACAGCAATATGAGCAAACAAATACAGATTGGTTTAAGCAATTGTTTAGATCTTCGATGACACAAAATCATAGCTTGAGCTTTTCTGGAGGTGGTGAGAATAATAGTTTCTATACTTCACTAAGTTTCTTTAATGATCCAGGATGGACTATAGCAGATAAGGTAAGTAGATTTACGTATAAAGTAAAAAACACTTATTATTTATCAGATAAATTTAAACTGACGCTAGGCTCTAATGGGGCAATCAGAGATCAAAATGCTCCAGGAACATTCAATAGGCAAGCAGATAGTTTTAGAGGAAGTGTTTCTAGGGTTTTTGATATAAACCCATTCAACTATGCATTATCAACAAATAGAACAATAAGACCTAGAGATGTTGATGGTAATCTGGAATATTATAGAGCGAATTGGGCTCCAATTAATATTTTTAACGAATTAGAAAATAACGCTATTAAACTAAAGGTAAAAGATATTAGTTTCCAATTAGAAGGTAATTATGAAATAACGAAGAACTTGAATTATGATTTCTTAGGTTCTTTGCGTTATGTAGTTTCTGATAGAGATCATAATATTACTGAAAATTCTAATGTAGCTTCTGCTTACAGATCTCAAGAAACCACAATAGTACGTAACGCTAATGTTTTTTTATATACAGATCCAGATAATCCAACTGCACCTCCAATATCTGTCTTACCAGAAGGTGGTATTTACAGAAACACGAGTAATGAGCTTACAAATTATTATGTTAGAAATAGTTTAAACTATACAAATACCTTTAATCAAAAACATGAGGTTAGTGGTTTGCTTGGACAAGAGCTAAGGTATATTGATAGAGAAGAAGATTATTTTGTAGGTTACGGACTTCAATATGATAGAGGTTTAACTCCTTTTACAGATCCAGGTATATTTTCGAAAACATTAGGAGAAGCCACTGATTATTTTGGTATTGAAAGTGAAAAAGAGCGAACATTAGGTATTTTCTCTAAGTTAACCTATGCTTATGATAGTAAATATATAGTTTCCTTAACAGGGCGTTATGATGGGTCTAATAGACAAGGTAGAAGTAAATCTTCTCGTTGGTTACCTACAGGCACGGTTAGTGGAAAGTGGAATGTAAAAAATGAAAGTTTTTTAGAAAATGTAGATTTTCTAAATTCATTGAGTCTTCGTGGTTCTTACGGTCTTACTGCTACAGCAGGACCAGCAACAAATTCTTTAGCTATTTTCAGAAATGATGTAACGAATAGATTAAATTTTGATTCTCGCGAACGGTATTTAAATATTGAGGAATTGCAAAATTCAGAATTAACATGGGAGAAGCAATATGAAACCAACCTAGGGCTAGATTTTGGAATGTATGATAATAAAATACTATTTACAGCTGATGTATATCAACGAAAAGGATTTGATTTAATAGATTTTGTAAGATCATCAGGTATTGGTGGAGAGTTTATTAAACAGGGAAATAATTCTGATATGGAAACTAAAGGTATTGAAGTTTCATTAACGGTTAAACCTATTAAGACACCAAACTTTAGTTGGTCTTCTACCCTTAACTTTTCTACTTTAGAACAAAAGATTACAGCCTTAGAGAACAAACCTAATGTTCTAGATTTAGTAGATCAAACAGGGGGTAATGTAGTTGGTTATCCAAGACAATCATTGTTTTCTTTTCAATTTACAGGGCTAGACGATAGGGGTTTGCCTACCTATAATTTACCTGAAGATCCAGGAAATGAAGAGAATAGTGTTACGGGTGCAGACTTTCAAGATGTGGATGATATTACCTCGTATTTAAAATATGAAGGAAGTATAGAGCCTACAAAAACAGCAGGGTTTTCTAATACATTTAGGTATAAGAGTTTTTCGCTTAGCTTCTTAGTTTCTGCTTCGGGAGGAAATAAAATTAGGTTAGATCCTAAATTTTCACAATCCTATTCAGATTTAAATGTCTTTACCTCAGAATTTACAAACCGTTGGATTTCTCCAGGAGATGAAAATTTCACAAATGTTCCTGTTATCGCAAGTGGTAGGTTGTTAAATGAAATTCCAAATTTATTTAGAGCTTACAATGCGTATAACTTTTCGGATGTAAGAGTAGTCGATGGCGATTTTATTAGAATGAAAAATATAAGTCTTTCTTATAGTTTTCCTGATCTATTAATTCAGGATTTAGGGTTAAATACATTCAGTTTAAAATTGTCAACAACAAATCCTTTTATGATTTATTCTGATTCTCGATTAAATGGTCAAGATCCAGAATTTTTTAGATCAGGTGGGGTTTCTCAACCTATTACCCGACAATTTACATTATCACTTAATCTAGGTTTTTAATATTAAAAAGATGAAGAAATTATATACAACAAAAGTTGGAATACTGATATTTCTAGCGTTTTTAGCTACTTCTTGTGAAGATTATTTATCAGAAATCCCAGATAACAGGACAGAAATTGATAGTCCAGAGAAAATTTCAGAATTACTGGTTATCGCTTATCCGGAGGCAAATTATATGGATTTTGCGGAGACGATGTCTGATAACGTTTCTGATAAAAATGATGACTTACCATCAGAATTAAATTTAGCAAATTATAGATGGGAAGATATAGATGTTAATAATTTAGATTATAGAGTAGGATATTGGAATGCTTGCTACAAAGCGATAGCACAAGCCAACCAAGCTTTAGCGTCAATAGAAGAGTTAGGAGATTTAAAAAGCTTAGCGCCTCAGAAAGGGGAAGCTTTACTAGCAAGAGCTTATGGTCATTTCATGCTGGTGAATTTATGGGCTAAACACTATGATCCTGCAACAGCAGCTACAGATAAGGGGATTCCTTATATTTTAGAGCCTGAAGAGAATTTTATTGTTACTTATTCTAGAAATAGTGTTCAGGAAATCTATGACTTTATTGAAAGAGATTTATTAGAGGGCCTAGGATTGGTTACGAATGAATATGAAGAACCTGTATTTCATTTTACACCAGAAGCTGGTTATGCTTTTGCAACTAGATTTTATTTATTTAAAGGAGAATGGGATAAGGTTATTCAATACAGTTCAATGGTTGTTACAAACCCTCAAGCACAGCTAAGAGATTATTTGGGTACGTATGCTGCACTTGAATATTCTGAAAGAACAGCATTGTATGCGAGTAGTTCTGATCAAGCAAATTTATTAGTGGTTTCGGCAAACTCTTTATATGCTCGATTGTTTGCTAGCAATAATTTTGGGCTTGGTATTGATAAAGCTAATGAGTTGTTTTTTTCTGGTAATATTTTTGGAAAAAGCTGGACTTATGGTGTTTTTGGAAACGAATCGGTGTATAATCTTCCAAAATTTGATGAATTTTTTAGAGTTACAAATATAAGTGCCGGAATAGGTAATCCGTATGTTGGACTGGTCTTGTTTTCTACAGATGAAGTTTTGTTAAATCGGGCAGAGGCTTATGCAATGCAAGGTGATTATGACGCTGCTCTGCAAGACATCAACACCTTTTATTCGTTACGGACAGAGGGGTATGACGCAAGTACAGATACGTTAATTAAGGAAGATGTTGTAGCTATTTTTTCTACAGATTTAAATGAATATACTCCTTTTTATCAACTAAATAGTGAGCAATCTGCTTTCATTAAGGCAATAGCAGAGTTAAAAAGAAGAGAGTTTTATCATGAAGGACTAAGATGGTTTGATGTAAGAAGGTTTGATTTAGAAGTTACACATTTGATTATCGGAGAAGACGATTTAATTTTAGAAAAAGGAGATAATAGGCGTCAATTGCAGATTCCAAATTTTGCATTAGAAAGAGGTTTAGAACAAAATCCACGCTAACTATTAAAATTTAAGAAAATGAATATTAAAAATAAAAAAGATATAAAATTGGCAAATGCATGTGCTTATTTAATAGCTGTAATTGCCATTATTATTTTGAGCTCTTGTTCGGAAGAAGATTCTTTTGAAGGTAGTGCTTTAGATACTAGTACCCCTAAACTTTCCGTATTAGACTCCTATATTAGAACCAATTATGTTTCTGCATATAATATTGATGTGCTTTATAAATGGAATGAAAATGTGGTAGATAATAATAGGTTTTTATTTCCGCCAGTTGAGCAAAATGTACAGCCGGTTCTAGAAGTTGTAGAGAAAATATGGTTAGACTCTTATTCGGAAGTTGGAGGAACTAATTTTGTAAAGTTAGTAGCACCTAGACAATTGTTGTTAGTGGGTGGGCGAAATTATAACCAATCTGGGACTATTCTTTTAGGTCTTGCAGAGGGTGGTAAACGTATTACGCTGTTTGAAACAGATTTGGTAGATGTTTCTGATAAAGCAAACATTACGCGTTTTTTATCTACGATTCAACACGAATATTGTCATATTTTAAATCAAACAATTCCTTTTAATGAAGACGGGTTCGGGGAGATTACCCCATCAGAATACACTGGCCAATGGTTTAATACGAGTATTGCAGATGCTAGAGAATTAGGTTTTATTTCTGATTACGCTAGGAGTAGTGTTGTGGAGGATTTTGCTGAAATGGTAAACTTTATGTTGATCAATTCTAATGAGGAATATAATGCTATAATTGATGGGATAACTGATGAAGATGCTAGGAATAGTATTAGAAGTAAAGAGGTAATTGTAGCTGATTATTTTATTAAGCAATGGGATATAAATATCTACGAATTACAGGAGGTAACGGCTAGAAATACACAAGAAGTTATAAATAATTAGAGATCATTATGAAAAAAAGTAAATATATAATACCTAATTTATTAGTAGTGCTCCTGAGTCTTTTTCTGATAAATTGCTCAGATGAAGAGAATTCTGAGGTTTTTAATGAAAGTCCCGCGGAAAGAACAAATGCTCAAAAGCAAGAGTTAAAAACAGCACTACAGTCTTCTGAGACGGGTTGGAAAGCTGTTTATTTTACTAGCCCAGAAGAGTTAGGAGGTTTTACATTCTTTTTTAATTTTTTAGATGATGAAACGGTAGAAATGACCTCAGATTTTGATGATGATTTTACGGTTACCAAAAGTAAATATGATGTTGTTTTAGGGAGTACCATCAAATTGTCATTTACCACTAAGAATGATATTCATAAATTATCAGACTCTGCTAATCCTCCAGATTCAGATTTATTGGGTGAGGGATATTTAGGAGATTTTGAGTTTTTATATTATGGTATTGACGAGACTACAGGAGATTTAATCTTTAGAACCAATAGAACCCAAGAAGAGTTGCGCTTTACGAAAGCAGCTCCTAATGAAGTTCAAAATATTATTGATAGCAGGAATATTGCTAGGGAGTTAACAGATTCAGAAAAATCTGTGTATCAAAATGTTATTGTTACTATTGAAGGAACTACAGAGGTTTTTGATTTTTCATTGAATGTAAATAGAAGATTCATTGCTATTTCAAATGATTCTGATTCCTATTCTTTTGGGATCGCTTATAATGAAAAAGGTTTTACGGTGAGTCCGCCTCTTGAGATTAAGGGGCAAGAAATTTCTGAGTTTACATACAACGTAGAGGCTGATAAGTTTATAGCAGACCTAGGCTCTGGAAATATGGCAGAGATCGCATTCTTGGATGCGCCTTCTAATCCTACCGATGATAATTTACTAGTGGTAAGTGCGGTAAATAGGTATGGTTTTTTTACTGAAAATTTATACAGTACGAATACTTCTTCCATTAATTTCAGAAAAAGTATCGATGAAATAAACGTTCAATTAGCTCCTTTTGGTTATACTCTTTCAACAGCTGTACTTAATTTTAATATAGATGGAGATCCTGTTGTAAATTCTGTTGGTTATGGGTTGGCAAATACTTCGGACGGTTCGTTTGCAGGAACAGTGTCTCATTTTGTTACGTATGAAAATTTGAATGGAAAGTTAATTTTAAGTGATAATGGTTGGGATATTCCTTCATTTGCTCCTCTTTTCGCAAGTTTAGATGAGGCACTCTTAAATACGGAAGGCTTATATGTAAAAGAAGAAATTTTTAGAGTTCAACCTTTTACAGGGAGTGCCATATTCACATTTACCAGTGCGGCAGATCCTAGTTTTAGAATGACAACCTATGCCTTTCAATAGGAGATAAGAGTTTATTATTTATTTTGTTAGTTATGTTTAAACTCCAAAGGCTGTAAAGCTTTTGGAGTTTTGTTGTATTAAAACACCCTTTAAGAACTAAATCTTAAAGGGTGTTTATATAGTTTGCTATGTATGTAATTAGATTCTAGGTAAATCTCCTTCACCTTTTAGAGGTAAGGCAGATGTAGTTCCCATTAAATACGTATCTATATGATAGGCAGCTTGTCTTCCTTCAGAAATAGCCCAAACGATTAAGGATTGTCCTCTTCGCTGATCTCCTGCAACAAATACTCCAGGAACATTTGTCATATAATCTTTAGCTGTTGCCTTTATATTAGTTCTAGGGTCCGCTTGCAGGCCAAGTTGATCTGCGATAGTCATCTCTGAACCTGTAAATCCTAAGGCTAATAAAACTAGATTACATTTCCACTCTTTTTCTGTGCCTTCAACCTCTTTTAAAAGTGGTCTTTTGCCAGGTTCTTTGATCCATTCTACTTCAGAAGTGATCAAACCTTTTAGGTTGCCGTCTTTATCTCCCACAAATTTCTTGGTAGAAATACTAAAGAAACGTTCTGCACCTTCTTTGTGAGAAGAACTTGTACGTAAACGCATTGGCCAAAATGGCCAAGGTTGGTCTTCTGGTCTTTCTGGAGTTCCTTTTGACATAATCTCAAAGTTAGAAACAGAATTAGCACCATGTCTAATAGAAGTTCCGATACAATCAGAACCCGTATCTCCACCACCAATAACCACAACATCTTTGCCTGTAGCCTTTATCTCTTCTCCTAAGTCTGTTATGCCATCTACACGTCTATTATTCTGTGCTAAGAAATCCATTGCTTGTACAACTCCTTTTAAATCAGAGCCTTCTATTGGAAGACTTCTTCTAACAGTAGCGCCTCCACATAAAACGAGTGCATCAAAATCATTTTTCAGAGCATCAGCCTTTATATCAACGCCAATATGAACACCAGTTTTAAAAATAATGCCTTCCTCTTCAAGAACTTTAACTCTTCGATCGATAACATTTTTTTCCATTTTAAAGTCTGGAATACCATAACGCATTAATCCACCAACTTTTTGATCTCTTTCAAAAACGGTAACTAAATGACCTGCGCGGTTTAATTGTTGCGCAGCAGCTAGTCCAGAAGGACCAGAGCCAATTACAGCAACAGTTTTTCCTGTTCTTGTTTCAGGAGGATTAGCTATAATCCATCCTTTTTCAAAAGCAGTTTCCACAATATTCTTTTCAATATTTTCTATTGTAACAGGATCTTCGTTAATGCCTAACACACAAGCTTCTTCGCATGGAGCAGGACATAAGCGGCCTGTAAATTCTGGAAAGTTATTAGTAGAATGTAAGATGGTTGCTGCTTTTTCCCATTTCCCACGATACACGGCATCGTTAAAATCAGGAATTAAGTTTCCTAAAGGACAGCCACTATGGCAAAAAGGAATACCACAATCCATACATCTAGCGCCTTGATCCTTCATTTCTTTAGAATCAAGCGGCTCTGTAAATTCTTTATAATTTTTTATACGTTCCTCAACTGGAGCATATGCTTCAACTTTTCTATCGAATTCTAAAAATCCTGTAATCTTACCCATAGTTTCGATTTATATAGTTTCTAATTTTTCTTTTTCTAAACGAATTAATGCTTGTTTGTATTCTTCAGGTAATATTTTAGTGAATAGCGGAAGTGCTTCTTCCCATTTCTCTAATATACGCTGTGCAAGTGGACTAAAAGTTGCGTTGTAGTGATTTTCAATCAATGCTCTTAATTCAGCAATATCTTTATCTTCATCAACAGGTAGTAAGTTTAGTGCCTCTTTATTGCAGTTTTTCTCAAAGGTTTTATTCTTGTCATAGATATAAGCAACACCGCCACTCATACCTGCGCCGAAATTACGACCAACTTCTCCTAAGATAACAGCGATACCTCCTGTCATATATTCACAACCGTGATCTCCAATACCTTCTACTACAGCTTTTGCGCCAGAGTTACGTACACAAAAACGTTCTCCTGCTTTACCATTTATATACGCCTCTCCAGAAGTAGCTCCATAAAGGGTTACATTTCCGGTGATAACATTCTCTTCTGGTTTAAATGTTGCTTTACCAGGAACCTTAATGATTAATTTAGCTCCAGATAAACCTTTTCCGAGGTAATCATTGGTGTTACCGTTAACAATCATCGTAATTCCTTTGGTACTAAATGCGCCAAAACTTTGACCAGCAGAACCTGTGAAATTTAGTTTTAAAGTGTTTTCAGGTAAACCTTCAGCACCATAAATTTTCGAAATCTCGTTACTAATAATAGCTCCAACCGCTCTATCTGTATTTTTGATAGGATAATCAATACTCATCTTTTCTTTTCTAAAAAGAGCTGGGTGAGCTTTTGCAATAATATCAAACTCAATAGATTCTTCTATATGGTGTTGTTGTTTTTGTGTATTGTAAAATTTAGTTCCCGCAGGTACATCAACCTTATATAGAATAGGAGTTAAATCTATTCCTGCTGCTTTATAATGATCAATAGCTTTATTTCTGTCCAGTTTCTGTACTTGACCTACCATTTCATTAATGGTTCTAAAGCCTAACTGAGCCATAATCTCTCTCAGTTCTTGTGCTACAAAATACATATAGTTTACAACATGCTCCGGTTTCCCTTTGAATTTTTTTCTCAAATCCGGATTTTGGGTTGCAATCCCTACTGGGCATGTATTTAAGTGACATACACGCATCATAATACAACCAGAGGCTACTAAGGGCGCTGTTGCGAAACCAAATTCTTCTGCACCTAATAAGCAAGCTACAGCAACATCACGACCTGTTTTTAATTGACCATCGCATTCTAGAACAATTCTATTTCTAAGATCGTTCATTACTAAAGTTTGTTGGGCTTCTGCTATACCAAGTTCCCATGGTAAGCCACAATGTTTTAAAGAGGTTAAAGGAGATGCTCCTGTACCACCATCAAAACCAGAGATTAAAATTACATCTGCTTTTGCTTTAGAAACTCCTGCAGCAACAGTACCAACACCAACTTCGGAAACAAGTTTTACATTAATACGTGCTTCTCTATTGGCAGACTTTAAATCGAAAATTAATTGTGATAAATCTTCAATAGAATAAATATCATGATGGGGTGGTGGCGAAATTAAACCAACATAAGGCGTAGAATTTCTAGTCTTAGCAATTGATGGATTTACTTTTGCACCGGGTAATTGACCACCTTCTCCTGGTTTGGCACCTTGTGCCATTTTTATTTGTATCTCTGAAGCATTCGTTAAGTAGTTAGAGGTTACTCCAAACCTACCTGACGCTACTTGTTTTATAGCACTGTTTTTCCAATCTCCAGTAGAATTTTTGTAAAAACGTTCCGCATCTTCTCCTCCTTCACCAGAATTACTTTTTCCGCCAATTCTATTCATAGCGATGGCTAAGTTCTCATGAGCTTCCTTACTAATAGAGCCATAAGACATTGCACCCGTTTTAAAACGTTTTACAATTTCTGTCCAAGGTTCAACTTCATCTAAAGGAATAGGATCGTAGTTAGAGAATTCAAACAAACCTCTAATTGTCATTAAACTTTTAGACTGCTCATTCACCATCTTAGCAAATTCCTTGTAAGATTCTGGCTCATTATTACGAACAGACTGTTGCAGTTTAGCAATAGATAATGGATTGAACATGTGTTTTTCTCCATCTCTTCTCCATCGGTACTCACCACCCATTTCTAGGTCTAAGTTGGCGGCAATATGTTTGTTGGTAAACGCGGTCTGGTGGCGTTTAGCAATTTCTTTTTCAATTTCGTAAAGTCCGATACCTTGAATCCTTGTCGCTGTATTTGGAAAATATTTCTCAACAACTTTCGTGTTAATTCCTATACATTCAAATAATTGCGAGCCTCTGTAAGAGTTTAAGGTAGAGATTCCTATTTTGTTCATTACTTTTAAGATGCCTTTTCCAACAGCTTTGTTGTAATTTCTAATAGCCTCTTCTTTTGTAAACTCAGTAATGTCGTGTTCTTCTATTTGTTCTGCAATAATTTCGTTAACCAAATAAGGGTTAATAGCACTTGCTCCAAAACCAAATAATAAAGCAAAGTGATGTACTTCTCTTGGTTCTGCAGACTCAATAATAACGCTTAGTTTAGACCTTTTTTTAAGTCTTTGTAAACCGCTATTAACAAATGAACATGCTAAAAGTGCAGGAATTGGTGCTAATTTCTCGCTAACATTTCTATCAGAAAGGATAATAATATTTGTACCCTCATCAATAGCTTTACTAGCTTGGTTAAGCATATCTTGAAGAGCGTCTTCAAGTCCGTTATTCCCTTTACTTACTTCATATAAAATGGGAATTGACGTTACTTTATAATCTGGACTAGCATCGTAGTTTTTAATCTTATCTAAATCCTCTTTAGAAATAACAGGATTCTGAATTTTTAATTTACGACAATGAAGTTCTGTAAAATCAAAAATATTATGATCGCTACCTAATGTTAAACTAATATCTGTAATTAACTCTTCGCGAATACCGTCTAATGGAGGATTCGTAACTTGAGCGAATAACTGTTTAAAGTAATTATAGATTAATTGAGGACGTTCGGATAATATGGCAATAGGAGTATCACTACCCATAGAACCTAGAGGTTCTTTTGCCGTTTTTCCCATAGGAAGAATAATCGTATTTATATCTTCTAACGTGTATCCAAAAGTTGCTTTTCTCTTAGCTAATGATGCTTCATTTAAAAATAATGGACAATCATTATAAGGAATATCTTTAAGGTGGACTAAATTTTTATCTAGCCATTTTTTATAAGGATGTCTATTCGCAATTTCTTCTTTTATTTCTTCGTCATTTACAATACGGCCTTCCTCCATATTTACCAAAAACATTTTGCCTGGCTCTAAACGACCATGCATTTCAATGTTTTCTGGTTCAATATCTACAACACCAGTTTCAGAAGACATGATAACATTACCATCTTTAGTTACGGTGTATCGAGAAGGTCTTAGTCCATTTCTGTCTAATACAGCTCCAATATAGTTTCCATCTGTAAACGGAATTGACGCTGGGCCATCCCATGGTTCAGATAAACAAGAGTTATATTCATAAAAAGCTCTTTTAGCTTCAGACATGTCAGGATTTTTCTCCCAAGCTTCAGGAACTAAGATCATCATTACTTCAGGTAATGAGCGTCCAGTCATCAATAATAATTCAACAACCATATCCATAGTTGCAGAATCTGACTTTCCTGGAAGAATTATAGGGATAATATTTTTTATTTCGTCGCCAAAGAAATCACTCTTAAGTAATTCTTCACGAGAACGCATACGGGTAACATTACCTCTTAAGGTGTTTATCTCTCCGTTATGACACATGTACCTAAACGGTTGTGCCAAATCCCAAGTAGGGAATGTGTTCGTAGAAAAACGTTGGTGTACAAGAGCAAGCCTTGTTACTACCCTAGGATCCATTAAATCTTTGTAGTAAAGACTAATGTCTTCAGGCATTAATAAGCCTTTAAATATGATAATTTTTGTTGACAAGCTAGGTACATAGAAAAATTTACTTTCTGATAACTTAGAGTCAATTATAGTGTGTTCTGTAGTTTTTCTGGCGATGTACAGCTTTAAATTAAAATCGAAAAAAGTTTGCGCTGAATTTTCTTTAGCAACAAATATTTGTTTTACAAACGGCTCTGTTTCCATAGCAATTCGTCCAGGAACAGATTTGTTTACAGGAACATCTCTCCAGCCTAGAAGTTTTAAGCCTTGTTTTTTTATATTTTCTTCGAAAACTGAAATACAAAAATCTCTTTGATTGTCTTTTTGAGGTAGAAAAATATTTCCGGTAGCATATTCTCCAGCAGCTGGTAGTTCAAAGTTGCAAACTTCTTGGAAAAAATCATGAGGGATATCAATTAATATTCCTGCACCATCACCTGTTTTACCATCCGAGCTTACTGCACCACGGTGCTCTAGTTTCTCTAGAATCTCAAGTGCTTTATGGATTATATCATTAGACTTCTTTCCTTTAAGACTGCATATAAAACCTGCACCACAGTTATCATGCTCAAATTCCGGTAGGTATAACCCTTGCTTTTTCAACGCCATAAATTATTGTATTTCCTCAAAAATATCATTTTTATTGAATTATTCATACCTCTTATTGTGTTATGTAACAAAAAAAACATCGTTTGGAATAAAACATTAAAATATAATCATAATTGACCTTAAGGTGATGTTAATTTAAGATTATGATAATTTAGTAAGTTGCAGGGAGGTGTACCTTGTTTTTTAAGGGGTAACGACTTTTAAAATAATGATTACTTGTTATTTAATGTGATTTAAGGAGGGGTGTTTGTTGTAAAATGCCTTTAAAAATAAAAACACCCCTAATTATATAGGGGTGTTTTGTGTTTAAAATAATTTTTACTTGCTAATAATACTTCTTGAAATGACTATTTTTTGTATTTCTGATGTTCCTTCATAGATTTGAGTGATTTTAGCATCTCTCATTAATCGTTCTACATGGTAATCTTTTACGAAACCATTTCCTCCGTGAATTTGAACCGCTTCTACGGTGGTATCCATAGCTACTTTTGATGCGTATAGTTTTGCCATAGCGCTAGACAGGTCGTAGTTTTTCCCGTTGTCTTTGTCTAATGCAGCTTTGTAAACTAACAAACGAGCAGCCTCAATTTCGGTATGCATATCTGCCAATTTAAAGGCTATTGCTTGGTGGTTGCATATTTCTGTACCAAAAGATTTGCGTTCTTTTGAATATTTAAGCGCAAGTTCGTAAGCTCCTGCTGCAATACCTAATGCTTGTGCTGCAATGCCAATTCTTCCTCCGCTCAAGGTTTTCATTGCAAATTTAAAGCCAAAACCATCTTCACCAATTCTATTTTCTTTAGGTACTTTTACATCATTAAACATTAAAGAATGCGTGTCGCTACCTCTAATACCTAGTTTATTTTCTTTAGGGCCAATTTCAAATCCTGGGGTGCCTTTTTCTACAATAAGGGCGTTAATACCTTTGTGGCCTTTTTCAATATCTGTTTGGGCAATCACTAAATAAACTCCCGCGGTACTACCGTTTGTGATCCAGTTTTTGGTTCCATTTAATAGGTAGTGATCTCCTTTGTCTATAGCGGTTGTTTTTTGCGATGTTGCATCACTGCCAGCTTCAGGTTCAGATAAGCAAAAAGCACCGATCATTTCGCCGGTAGCCAATTTGGTAAGGTATTTTTGTTTTTGTTCTTCGTTTGCAAACATTTCTAATCCCCAACAAACTAAAGAATTGTTTACAGAAACAACTACAGAGGCCGAAGCATCAATTTTAGAAAGCTCCTCCATGGCAATAGCATAAGATAAGGTGTCAAGTCCGCTCCCTCCGTATTTTGGGTCAACCATCATACCTAAAAACCCAAGCTCGCCTAGTTTTTTAATTTGTTCTTTTGGGAATTTTTGCTCTTCATCTCTTTCTATAACTCCTGGCAGTAATTCATTTTGAGCAAAATCTCTAGCCGCTTGTTGAATCATTAATTGTTCTTCTGATAATGTAAAATCCATATAATTACGATATAATTAAAAAACTACTGCAAATATAACTGATTATTGTTATATGATTAAAAAAAACCTTTCAAAGCAAAGAATTTCATAAGTATAGTTTGAAGCCTTTAAAATACTCAAAAAAATCGTGTTTAGTTTGTGTTAAATGCTTTTTTTGCGTTTCATTATTTTTATATTTGCTACATCTATCAAATTAATTTTTTTTTAAAATAAAATTATGAGGCAACAGTAACCCCTTAGGGGGATATTCATTTTAGTTTTTCGGATACTATTTTATAAGTAACTAATTAAAAGTCACATTATTTTTTTTTAAAAATTACATACATGAAAGATTTACTAGCGATATACGAGAATAAACAACCAGAAATTGTATTCCATTGGAAAGATGCGGAAACAGAAGCAGAGGGTTGGACGGTTATAAATTCTCTTAGAGGTGGAGCTGCTGGTGGCGGAACACGTATGAGAGAAGGTCTAGATGTTAATGAAGTTTTGTCATTAGCAAAAACTATGGAAGTTAAATTTACAGTATCAGGTCCTCCAATTGGAGGTGCTAAATCTGGAATAAATTTTGATCCTAAGGATCCAAGAAAAAAAGGCGTACTAGAGCGATGGTATCATGCGGTAGCTCCATTGTTAAAAAGCTATTATGGTACGGGAGGAGATTTAAATGTAGATGAAATACATGAGGTAATTCCGATTACGGAAGATGCAGGAGTTTGGCACCCGCAAGAAGGTGTTTTTAATGGGCATTTTAGACCTACAGAGGCAGACAAAATAAATAGAATAGGGCAATTAAGATTAGGGGTTATAAAAGTTTTAGAAGGAACTAATTATTCTCCTGATGTTTCTAGAAAGTATACCGTTGCAGATATGATTACGGGCTTTGGTGTTGCTGAAGCTGTAAAGCATTATTATGATATTTATGGAGGTTCTGTAGAAGGTAAAAGAGCAATTGTTCAAGGTTTTGGTAATGTAGGTGCTGCTGCAGCATTTTACTTGGCCAAAATGGGCGCTAAGGTTGTAGGAATTATAGATAGAGTAGGTGGTGTTATTAATGAAGATGGATTTACGTTTGAAGAAATTGTAAACCTCTATAAAAATAAAGATGGGAATACGTTGGTTTCTGATGCTATGATTCCGTTTGATGAAATTAATGAGCGTATTTGGAATATCAAGGCTGAAATTTTTGCGCCATGTGCTGCATCAAGATTGGTGAAGAAAGATCAAATAAGTAAGATGATTGATACTGGTTTGGAAGTAATTTCTTGCGGAGCTAATGTTCCTTTTGCGGATAAAGAAATTTTCTTCGGTCCAATTATGGAATTTACAGATGAAAGAGTAAGTTTGATACCTGATTTTATTTCGAACTGTGGAATGGCACGTGTATTTGCTTTTTTCATGGAAGGAAGAGTTTCTATGGATGATGAATTGATATTTACAGATACATCAACTACAATTAGAAACGCAATTTTAAATATATTTGAAGAAAATACAACAAAAAAGAACATAAGTAAGACAGCTTTTGAAATCGCATTGAAACAATTAATTTAAACTAACTAATTTTATGGAAACCATTATTATTATTGTATTTGTACTGGGTTATTTGGCAATTACTCTAGAACATAACTTAAAAATAGATAAGCTTATTCCTGCTTTAGGGATGATGGCTATTTTATGGGCTATTATCGCATTGACACATATGGATGTTTATGAGATTATTCCAGGAGTAGGGAAGGAGGCGCATCACTTAGAGGGTGTTTTACTTCATCATTTAGGGAAAACAGCTGAAATTTTAGTTTTCTTATTAGGAGCGATGACTATTGTTGAAATTATAGATTACTTTGATGGTTTTTCTACGATTAAAGGGTATATAAAAACCAAAAAGAAAGGGAGTCTGTTATGGATTATTTCTTCGTTGGCATTTGTCTTGTCAGCAATTATAGATAACCTTACGGCTACTATCGTGTTGATAACGATACTTCAGAAATTAATTAAAGAACGCGATTTAAGACTGTGGTTTGCAGGTTTGATTATTATAGCTGCAAATGCAGGTGGTGCTTGGTCTCCAATAGGAGATGTTACGACAACAATGTTATGGATTGCGAATAAAGTTACTGCAGGTGTTTTAGTAGAGCATGTATTAATTCCGTCAATATTCTGTTTTGTTATTCCAACATTTATTGCATCTCGCATGAAGGTTTTTAAAGGAAGTATTGAAGATGATGGATCTGATAATGATAAACCTAAATCTAAATATGGAGCAGTAATGTTTTATTTGGGATTAGGGGCAATTATTTTTGTACCAATTTTTAAAACAGTAACACATTTGCCTCCTTATATGGGGATGATGCTGTCATTAGCTTTCGTTGCAACTTTTGCAGAGATATATAGTAGTTCTAAATTTAGTATTTCTACAATAGATGGAGAATCAGATGCTGCAGGTCATCATAGTCCGGTACACAGTTCTCTATCTAAAATTGAATTGCCAAGTATTTTGTTTTTCTTAGGTATATTGTTAGCTGTTGCGGCATTAGAATCATTAGGCTTACTTTTTGACTTTGCAGGAGTTTTAAATGATTCTGTTCCAAGATTAGGAACTGAACTACATTCTACAATAATTTCTGATTTAGTGGTCTTGTTGTTAGGGGTAGGTTCTGCGGTTATTGATAACGTGCCATTGGTAGCAGCAAGTATCGGAATGTTCCAAATAGGGTTAGATGAACCGGCTTGGCATTTTATAGCGTATTCTGCAGGTACAGGTGGTAGTATGCTGATTATTGGTTCTGCTGCAGGTGTTGTTGCAATGGGAATGGAAAAAATAGATTTCTTCTGGTATTTCAAGAAAATATCTTGGTTAGCCTTGATAGGATTTCTATCTGGAGCGGTTGTTTTCATTTTGATGAGAAATTTTATTTTAAACGTATAATTTTATCCGTATAATACCGTTATAACAGCAACTTAATAGAATATGTATATGTTATTGTTCCAAGACCTTGTTGAAGAGGCTCAAATAGGAGATGCTTTACCTGAAGAAAAAACACTTTCCATCATCGATTTAATTATTGATGGTGGTGCAGGGAGTATCATTATTATCTCAGTATTATTTGTAATGCTTTTTGTTGCCTTGTACATTTATTTCGAAAGAATATTTGCTATAAAAGCAGCATCAAAAATTGATAAAAATTTCATGAATCAAATTCGTGATCATGTGTCAAACGGAAAATTAGAAGCTGCAAAATTGCTTTGTGCTCAAACAGATTCTCCTGTAGCTAGGTTAACTGAAAAAGGAATATCTCGTATAGGTAAGCCTTTAGAAGATATCAATAAAGCCATAGAAAATGCTGGTACATTAGAAGTGTACAAACTAGAGAAAAATGTTAGTATTTTGGCTACTGTTGCTGGTGCTGCCCCTATGATTGGGTTTTTAGGTACTGTAATTGGTATGATTTTAGCGTTCCATGAAATGGCTTCAAGTGGTGGTCAGGCAGAAATGGGTTCTTTAGCATCAGGTATTTATACGGCAATGACAACTACGGTAGCGGGTTTAATTGTAGGAATTATTGCTTACATTGGATATAACCATTTGGTGAATAGAACAGATAAAGTTGTTCATAGCATGGAAGCAAATGCTGTTGATTTCTTGGATTTATTAAACGAACCTCTTTAATTTTTAGTTATGAAACTAAAAGGAAGAAATAAAGTTAGTCCAGATTTCAGTATGTCTTCAATGACAGATATTGTATTCTTGTTATTGGTGTTTTTTATGTTAACGTCTAACTCACCAAATGCATTAGATTTATTATTGCCAAAAGCAAAAGGGAAATCTACAAGTACTCAGAATGTTTCTGTAAGTATTAATAAAGATTTAGAGTACTTCGTTAATAATGAGAGAATTAATGGAGAGTATATAGAAATTGAACTAAAAAAAGCACTAAAAGGACAAGAGAACCCTACAATTATTCTAAGAGCAGAAGAAAGCGTTGCAATTAAAGAAGCAGTTAGCGTTATGGATATTGCAAATAAGAATAAGTACAAGGTGATATTGGCAGTGCGACCAAAATAATGTCATTACTAGACACGAGACACAAGAAGAAATCTTTTACACTAACAACAGTACTTTTAAGTTTACTGTTGTTGGTGCTTTTCTATGTGGGACTAACTTATTTAGATCCTCCTGAAGAAAATGGAATTTCTATAAATTTTGGGACAACAGAGTACGGAAGTGGTACTGTTCAACCAAAAGAAAAAATTAAATCAGAACCTATAGATAAACCTGTAGTACCGCCTTCTCAACAGGAAAAAGTAGAGGAAGTAGTTCCAGAGGAAACCGCATCGAGTGAACAACCAACTGAAAAAGTGGTTACTCAGGATAGTGAAGAGTCTTTAGTAATTAAGCAGCAAAAGGAAGCTAAGCGAAAGGCAGATGCAGCAGAAAAGGCAGCTAAGACTGCGGCAGATCGCGTTGCTCGTGAAAAGCAAGAAGCAAAAGTAAAAGCTCAGAAAGAACAAGACGCTAAAAAGAAAAAGCTTGATGAAATGATGGGAGGACTTAATCAATCCGACGGTTCAGCATCTGGTGGTGAGGGTAATGATAATAAAGCTGGTGATAAGGGTAATCCTAACGGAGATCCTTATGCAACAAGTTACTATGGGGCTCCAGGTTCTGGAAATGGTACAGGTGGCTATGGTTTAAATGGTAGATCATTATCAGGGAGTAGTTCTGTAAAACAAGACTGTAACGAAGAAGGTAGGGTTGTGGTTAAAATTGTGGTAGATAGAACTGGTCGTGTAATTAGTGCTACCCCAGGAGTAAAAGGGACTACAAATACAAATCCTTGTTTGATGAAGCCTGCAGAGCAAACAGCGCGCTCTCATTCCTGGAAACCTGACCCTAATGCACCTAACCAACAAGTTGGTTTTGTTGTGATAAATTTTAAATTGAGGGACTAGAAAATGACTTATCAAGAGGTGTTAGATTGGATGTTTGCGCAACTTCCAATGTATCAACAAAAAGGAGTCATTGCACATTCAGGTAAATTGGATGGCATTATCAAATTTTCTACACATTTAAACAATCCAGAGAATAAATTTAAAAGTATACATGTAGCTGGGACCAACGGAAAGGGTTCTAGTAGTCATATGCTTGCATCTATCTTACAAGAGGCAGGGTATAAGGTGGGTTTGTATACCTCTCCCCATTTAAAGGATTTTAGAGAGCGAATAAAAATTAATGGTAGCAGTATTAGTGAGCAAGAAGTAGTTGACTTTATAGCAGCTAATTTTGAGTACCTCCAAGAAAATAAGTTGTCTTTTTTTGAAATGACTGTAGGGATGGCGTTTGATTATTTTGTAACTCAAAATATTGATATAGCTATTGTAGAGGTCGGATTAGGTGGCCGTTTGGATTCTACAAATATTGTTATTCCAGAAGTTTCTTTAATTACAAATATAGGTTTAGATCATATAGAAATGCTAGGTGACACGCTTGCAAAAATTGCGGCGGAGAAAGCTGGGATTATAAAGAATGATGTTCCTGTGGTGGTGAGTGAAACGCAATTAGAAACTCAAGATGTTTTTAAGGCCATTGCAGAATCTAAGGGTGCTGAAATTACGTTTGCTGATCAAGTCGTAGTAGAACTCTATCAGACTAGCTTATTAGGCTCCTATCAAGAGAAAAACATGAAAGGTGTACTTGAGGTTATTCATAAGCTTAAGGGGTTTCAGGTGTCAAAAGAAGCTATTGAGAGGGGCTTGTTGAATGTTATTGTAAATACAGGTCTTTTAGGGAGGTGGCAAACACTATCGGAACATCCAACCGTAGTTTGCGATACCGCACACAATTCAGACGGAATTAAAATAGTAGTTAATCAGTTATTGAAACAAGAATATGATCAGTTGCATGTGGTTTTAGGTTTTGTGAAAGATAAAGACCTGGCGCTAATTTTACCGCTTTTTCCTAAAGAAGCGACTTATTATTTTTGTGCACCAAAAATAAATAGAGGTTTAGATGAAATTATTTTAAAAAATACTGCGGGAGCACATAAATTGATCGGAGCATCTTATTCTTCTGTAAATAAGGCACTTGAAAGTGCTTTGATGGCAGCGTCTGATGAAGATTTTATCTATGTAGGAGGAAGTACTTTTGTTGTAGCAGAAATTTTATAAAAAAAATCATTTTTTTCTTTTGAGAATTGAAAAACTATTATATATTTGCACTCGCTTAACGAAACAAGTTTTGCAAATCGGGCTTTTAGCTCAGTTGGTTTAGAGCACCTGCCTTACAAGCAGGGGGTCGTAGGTTCGAATCCTACAAGGCCCACCGATAATTTAAAACCCATCAAGAAATTGATGGGTTTTTTTTTTGAATACTATTTATTCTAGATAAATTTCTCGATATTTATTTTGTAATAGTATTCTTATGTACGATTGATTTTTTTAAGATGACGTTAATAGATAAAATAAAAAACCTTCAAGAGGTAAATTTATTATCAAAACATGAGCAAATAGTTCATGGAGTATTAGATGCTATACAATCTGGTATTCTAAAAATAGGAGATCAATTGCCTTCTATTAATACAATGGTCTCTGAATTAGGGTTTGCAAGAAAAACTATCGTTAAGGCTTATGAAGAGCTCAAAGATCGTGGACTCATAGAATCAAAAAAACTCAAAGGGTATTTTGTTGTAAGTGAAGAAACTAAAGTAGTGTTGAGGGTGGCACTCATCTTGTTTTCTTTTCAACGTTTTCAAGAAGAATTTTATAATACCTTTAGAAAAGAACTTGGTAAAAAATATCAAATTGATGTTTTTTTTCATCATAATAATAGTGCTATATTTAGTAGTGTATTCCAAAATATACAAGGCAAATATGGTATGTACGTCGTTGCTCCTATTCCAGATTTAAATTTAAGGCCTCTTATGGAGGTAATTCCTCCTGAGAAGTTATTAATTATAGATAGGTTCATACCGCTGAATAAATCATATTCCTATATAGCGCAAGAGTTTGAGGAATCTACTTATTCCAAATTGGTAGAACTGCTTCCGAAAATTACCAAATACAAAAAATTTATACTTTTCTTCAAGGAGGATGCAGATTATCCTGTTGGCATATTAAATGCTTTTAATAGATTTTGTTCAGACTATTCTATAAGCAATAGTATTTTGGAAAAATATAAACCTGGAGCTGTTCAGAGAGGAAACGTCTATTTTTTTGTAAGTGACACCTACCTCTGGGATGTTTTAAAGGATATTAGAAACAGTGAGTTTAAAGTAGGCAAAGAAATTGGAATCTTGTCTCACAATGATCATGTGGTTAAAGAAATTATTTTCGGAGGGATCACTACTATTTCTACGGATTTTAAAGAAATGGCAAGAAAAGCGGCGAGCCATATTAAAAATAAAAAAATTACACAATTGATTATGCCTTCGGATCTAATCAAAAGAAACTCCCTATAAACTTACTTAGAGGTTATTTTTACTATTATATAGTATGCATATAAATAGGCGTACTAATATGTGATATTCTCAAATTAACTACATAATATTTTGATATTATTAAAATATAATTATATTTGCATAGTAGCATAGACTATCATAGACTATTATAATGGCTTATGTTTTAATTAACTAACTTAAAAAAACTATTAATTAACATTGATTCTTATGATCAGAAAAACACTCAAACAATTTATTGGTTTGGCTTTAGTATTACTGAGTAGTATTGCTTTTGCGCAAACCGGAAAGGTCTCAGGAATTGTTTCCGATGTAGATGGCCCTTTACCTGGTGTAAATATTGTGGTAAAAGGAACAACAAACGGAATTACAACAGATTTTGACGGTAATTATACGTTTTCAGATTTGACTGAAAATAGTGTATTAGTTTTTAGCTATATTGGGTATGCAACTCAAGCAATCCCTATAGCGGGTAGATCTACTGTAAATATTACTCTAGAGCCAGACGCTCAGGCATTAGGCGAAGTGGTTATTGTAGGATACGGAACTTCAAATAAGCGAGAACTTACCAGTGCAGTTGCTACAATTAAAAAGGAAGCCATTGTTAATGTGGTTGCAAGTAACCCTACAACAGCATTGCAAGGAAAACTTTCGGGAATACAGGTAGAGAGTTTTGGTGGTCAGCCTGGAGGTTCTGCAAATGTTTTTATCAGAGGGGTTAACTCTTTAAGTAATGCAGATCCTCTTTTTATTGTTGATGGATTATTTGTTGATAATATGGATTATGTAAATCCGCAAGACATAGAAGATATCTCTATTCTTAAAGATGCAGCAGCAGCTTCTATTTATGGTTCAAGAGCAGCGAATGGTGTTGTTTTAATAAAAACAAATCACGGAAGGAAGAATAGGGCTGTTGAGGTTAAAATTAATTCAAGAATTGGTTTTGATACGCCTAGTAAGAAGTTAGATTATATCAATGGTCAACAATATACAGATTATTTAAATCAACGCTTTGCTAACGATGGAGAGGCTACAAGAGTAACTTATAATGGCGTTAATACAGATTGGCAAGATGAATCTTTAAGTTCAGGAATTGTTGAAGATTTAGGCTTTTCTATTTCTGGTGGAGGAGAGCATACTTCATATTTTGCTTCAGGAAATTACTTTAATCAAGATGGTATTTTGGTAGGTTCTGGTTTCAAGAGAATTAATATGAGATTTAATAGTAGGTCAGATTTCGGGAAATTTACACTTACTCAGTCTTTAGGTATTGCAGAAGGTAAACTACAGGAGAACAATTGGTATGGTTGGGACGGTGCTTCTGTACCAACTTTGGCCTTTACGAATACTGCTAATGATGGTGGTTTTGAAGCTCCTTCATCAGTAATTCATGGGCCAGGTGGTGTCAACCAGTATGGTTTAGCAAGCTTGGAAAATAATTTAGAAACTACGAGAACTATTTTTGGTAATGCAAAGTTAGATTATGAAATCATAGAAGGGTTAACAGCATCACTAAATTTTGGTATAGATTATACCAACAGAAATAGTTTTCAGTTTACGCCTACTTACTTCATGAGTAATGTAGATGCTGTTTTAAACGTAAATACAGAAAATGATTTAACAGATTACAGACAAGAAGATGTTAATATTTTGGTAGAACCTACCTTAGCTTATGATAAAAAATTTGGTGTACACAAATTTGGCGCTGTAGCAGGGTATACGCTTTTTAAAGAAACACAAAAAGGCAATGGTGTTTATGGGCAAGGTACTCCATCAAATGTAATTCAAAATGTTGGAGCATTGCCATCAACCGAGCAATTGGTATTGTTAGGGGATAATAATGCGGCTGCTTTACAATCCTATTTTGGACGTGTAAATTATGGTTATGATGGTAAGTATTTAGTATCTGCTACCATAAGAAGAGATGCTTCTTCTCGTTTTGCTCCAGAGAATAGAGTTGGGTATTTCCCTTCTTTTTCTGCGGGATGGAATATTAGCGACGAAGATTTTTGGAAATCAGAAGCTATCAATTATTTTAAATTACGTGCTTCTTATGGTGTTTTGGGTTCATATCCTGACACATTTTATCCAACGAAAGCTACATTTCAAACCAATTCTAATACTTCATTCGGGGGTGGTTTAGCAACAGGCTTGTCGCAAACCACTTTGGCAGATCCTTCCTTAGTATGGGAAACATCAAAAACGTTTGACATTGGCATCGATTTAGCTTTTATGAATAATAAGATGAATTTTACAATGGACTACTATTCTAAGAATATAGAAGACGTATTGGTTGGGATTAATGTGCCTTCCACAAGTGGCGTAAGTATACCTGTTACTAGAAATGCAGGAACACTTGTCAATAATGGTTTAGAGTGGGATTTAACCTATCGCAAAAATGATGGTGATTTTACGTATACAGTAGGAACCAACTTTTCTTTCAATTTAAAAAGTGAAGCAGGAGATTTGCCTAATCCAATTCTTGGTCCAGCAATCGATGAAGATCAACGTATTGTAAATAGAACAACTTCCAATGAGTCCATTGGTGCATTTTATGGGTATAAAGTAGAAGATAAAGTAAATCCAGCAACTGGAGATTTTGTAAGAGTTGATGTAAATGGAGACGGCGCTATAACTGCAGATGATATTACGAACATAGGTAATCCTACACCAGATTTTACCTATGGTTTAAACTTTAACGCTGAATACAAGAATTTCGATTTTGGATTAAGTTTTAACGGGGTACAAGGAAATGAAATTTATAATTTGGGTAGATATTATAGTATTTTATGGCAAGATGGAGGTAAACTTACTGAAGTTTTAAACTCTTGGACGCCTTCAAATACAGATACTAATATTCCTAGAGCTTCTATATCAGATGCTGCTGGTAATAAGGCTCCATCTTCTTTCTTTGTAGAAGACGGTTCTTATTTCAGATTGAAAAATTTAGATGTTGGATATAATTTTAGAGACGGTATTGCTGGTTTAGACTGGGTGAAAGATGTTCGTTTATCTCTTAATGTTCAAAATGTATTTGTACTTACTAGTTACAGTGGGTATGATCCAGATGTTTCTTCTACAAATGGAGGTAGAGCAAATAGAGATAGTGGTGTTCCGGGATTAAGAAATAATGTTAACCCGTTATTAGGAAGAGGATTAGATGCAAGAGCATATCCGAATGCAAGAACAATAATGTTTGGTGTACAAGCTACATTTTAATTAAAAAATTAGACAATGAAAAATATTTTTAAATCAAGAAATTTAGCACTAGCGCTATCCAGTATTGTTTTATTTGGTTCGTGTTCAGATGATGTTTTGGATCAAGAAAATAATAATGCTACTTCAACAGAAAATTTTGGTACTTCTGTAGCTCAGGTAAAGGCCGCAGTAAATGGAGCATTTCACCCAATTACAGATACTTTTTTCTGGGGAAGAATAGTGCACACAGGAGCATTATTGCGTTCTGATGAGTTTAATATATTTCCGTTTGGGAGTAATACGGCGATGTCTACCTTACAAGGAAATCCCGGAGATCGTTGGGCATTAGAGCCGTTTCAGCAATTGTATAAATCAATCGCTAGATGTAACAATATCATCATAAATATTAATGAAGAAGATATAGCAGATGAAGAAATAAGAAATAGTCTTATTGGTCAGGCTTATTTTTTAAGAGCATTTGATTATTGGTATTTACTAAATTTATACGGTAGTGTACCGTTAATTACAACATTACCAGATTTAGATAATTTATTAGTAGACCAAGCAGAACCGTCTGCAGTTTGGGCACAAATAATTGCCGATTTAGAAATGGCTGAAGGAATGTTGCCAGATAGTTGGAGTGGTGATGATTTAGGTAGACCGACTGCAGGTGCAGCAACAGCATTAAAAGGGAAGAGTTATTTATACATGAAAGAGTATCCATTAGCGATCACTGCATTGCAGAGTTTAGTTGGTAAATACAGTTTGCTTCCCGGATCATTTTATGGTGATAATTTTTCAAGTACAAATGAAAATAACCAAGAATCTGTTTTTGAGCTACAATTTTTAGGACAGACCACTTTTATTTGGGGAACAGATATTCCTGGAACAGGCACCATGGGGAATTATCATATTGATTATGCTCCTCCTGTTAAGTCACCAGATAAAGGGCATGTTATTAACCCTTGGTTAAAAGATTTGTTCAATGATAATAATGACGTTATAAGAAGAAATGAAACACTAACGTATAATTATGCAGGAGCCACAGGTTATGGTGGTGTAGATTTTGTCACGGATATGGGAGATGAAACGCCTGAGCCGGAAGGTGAACCCTCTGATGCGGTTACGATTGCAATTGATGCTGGTGTAGAGCCAATTTTCAGTAGAAAGTATACCGGAATGGAATTAGGAACAAGAGAACAAGTAGATCTTCTAGGAACTAATGTAGGTAATAACTGGAGAATCATTAGGTATGCAGATGTTTTGTTAATGCTTGCCGAAGCACTGAATGAAAACAATCAACCAGACCTTGCAGGACCATTTGTAGATCAGGTTCGCTTAAGAGCAGAACTTTCTACAGTTTCAGATTTAAGTTTAGATCAAACTGCAATGCGTCAAGCAATAATAGATGAGCGTGCCATGGAATTGGCAGGTGAGGGGCATAGATTTTTTGATCTTGTGCGTTGGGGCCTTGCAGATGATTATATGGGAGCAACTTCATTACATGGTGCAAATCCAAAATCGTTAAGTGGAGGAATTTTTCAAGAAAATAAACATGAACTAGTTTGGATTCCAGGCTCAGAGATTGATGCAAACCCTAATTTAAAGCAAAATCCGGGGTATTAAGAATTGTTGTTAAGTTTAATTGAAGTTGAGTTTTAGGCCAAGTGTTTTGAGAGAAATACTTGGCTTTAATTAAAAATATTAGCTGTATCATGTTTAAATATTCTACTCTTATTATTTTGCTATCGTTACTATTTACAGGTTGCGTTACGAATAACGAGGATTTTTTATTTGTACATGTTTCAGAAAATACATCAAACATAAATTTTGAAAATACAATCACAGAAAATAATGAAATCAATATAATCGATTTTCAATACTGTTACAATGGTGGAGGTGTCGGAATAGGAGATTTTAATAATGACGGTCTTCAAGATATTGTATTTACAGGAAATCAAGTTTCTTCAAAAATCTATTTAAATAATGGAAAATTAACCTTTACAGATATTTCTGAAAAGGCTAATTTTTTTACTAATACTTGGGTTACTGGGGTTTCTATAGTAGATATAAATTCAGACGGTTGGGATGATATTTATTTAAGTGTAGGAGGTGCAAATTGTACTGATAATTGTCAGAATTTATTGTTTGTGAATCAAGGATTAACTAAAAATGGAGTACCTAAATTCATAGAAGAAGCAAAGGCATATGGTTTAGATGATGCAAACTATGCACAACAAGCAGTATTTTTTGATTATGATTTAGATGGGGATTTGGATGTGTATATCGTGCACAATGGGAATACCACGCATGATAAAAATACACCAATGCCTAAAAGGTACTTACCTAATCACTTGTCCGACTATCTATTAAAAAATGAAACAATACAAGGAGTTAATCATCCGGTTTATATAAATGTTTCAGATCGTTTAAATATGAATAGTAAAGGCTTTGGGTTGGGCGTTGCAATCAATGATTTTAATGGAGATAATCTGCCTGATATTTATGTTTCCAATGATTTTATTACGGATGATATTTTATACATTAATAGGGCATCTCATACGAATGAAAATCCAACTTTTATAGAATCTAGCAAGGCCTATCTTTCTCATGAAACCTACAATGCTATGGGGGTTGATGTTGCAGATATTAACAATGATACTTTACCAGATATTTTGGTTTTAGATATGTTGCCAAAAGCGTATAAGAGACAAAAAATGATGCTGGGAAGCATGAATTATGATAAATTTCTTCTATCTCAAAGAAATGAGTATACGCCACAGTATATGCATAATACCCTACAATTAAGTAATGGTTTTTTAGCAGATAAACCCCTCAAATCTAGTGAACTTGGTTTTCAGAAAGGAATTGCTAGCACAGATTGGAGCTGGGCGCCGTTAATGGTAGATTTTGATAATGATGGAGATAAAGATATTTACATTACAAATGGGTATGTAAAAGATATTACAGATTTAGATTTTATAAACTACTCCAATCAAAACGGAATTTTTGGTACACCAGAAGCAAAAAGTAAAAGATTAAAAGAGGCTGTTGCTAAACTACCTGGGATTCATTTACCCAATTTTATTTACGAACAAGATGATGATACAAATTTCAATGATGTATCTAATACATGGATTCAAAACAAAGAATCTTTCTCCAATGGCGCTGCATATGCAGATCTAGATAATGATGGAGATTTAGATTTGATTGTCAATAATAATAATGAAAAAGCATTTATTTTAGAAAATCGTTCTAGACAAAAAAACAATAACAATTACCTTAGAATACTCCTTAAAGGAGGCACACATAATTCAAAGGCAATTGGTGCAAAAGTTACCCTTTATCAAAATGGTACTACACAAAGTCATTACCAATCTGTTATTCGTGGGTATTTATCATCTGTAGAACCCATAGTGCATTTCGGAATTAAAGATACTGTTGTAGATTCTCTAAAAATTCAGTGGCCAAACGGTAAAAATAGTATGCATTATAAAATTGCAGCTAATCAGGTATTGTCCTTAAAGCAGGAAGACGCTTCTGAGCATTCCGTTTTTAATAAGAAAAGAGATTTTTTATTTAGTATGGATACAAGCTTACTAAAATATAATCAAAAAGTTCTTCCGTTAAATGAATACTTAGTACAGCATTTAATGGTAAAGCAGTATACACCAAAAAGTCCTTGTGTGGTTGCAGCTAATATTGATAATCACATGGGTGATGAGTTGTTTGTTGGAGGAACTAATGGTGTGCCTAGCAGCATTTGGTTCCAGGATGAAGCCGGCGTGTATAAAGTAGCTCAATATTTAGAAAGCAATTTTGATAATAGTCAGGCAGTTTTTATTGATGCCGATGCAGATGGCGATTTAGATTTATATGTGGGTAGTGGAGGTAATAGACATACCAAAGAATCTCGTAGTTATAAAGATAGATTATACTTGAATAATGGAAAAGGATTTTTTGAGAAAGCAGAAGGTAAGCTCCCCGAAATTATACAAAGTACTGGGGCAATAGCGGCAACAGATTTTGATAAAGATGGTGATGTAGATGTTTTTATAGGGGCTAGACTTACACCAAAAGAATATCCGTCGGTACCAATCAGTTCTTTTTTAATTAATGAAAGTGGTGTTTTTAAGGGGGCGTTTAAAACAATATTTTCTCACTTAGGAATGGTAACCAGCGCAATTTGGCAAGATATTGATAATGATACCTGGCAAGATTTAATTGTAGTAGGGGAGTTCATGGAAATTACTGTTTTTAAAAATAATAGAGGAACTCTACAGCCCATGAAAATTACTTGGCTTGATGAAAATGACCAGCCAATGAATACCTCTGGTTGGTGGAACAAAATAAAGGCTGCAGATTTTGATAAGGATGGCGATATTGATTTTGTTATAGGTAATCAAGGTACAAATAGTTTTATGAGGCCAACACAAGCTAAGCCTGTCTATTTGTATACTAAAGATTTTGATCATAATGGTAGTTTAGATCCTATTCTGGCAAAATATTTTACTACGGATAAGGGAGAGGTTCTGTTGCCATTGCAAACAAGAGATGATATAATGAAGCAATTATCCGTCTTGAAAAATGACTACTCAACGTATGAATCTTTTGCGAGTACAAGTTTTCAAGAGTTACTTCAGATAAAAAAGCTGGCTTCAGAAACTGTACAGGCATCAATTTTTGAAAGTAGTTATGTAGAAAATTTAGGTAATGGTAAATTTAAATTAAGACCACTTCCTGCTACATGTCAAGTAGCTCCTATAAAAGATATTTTAGTTGATGATTTTGATGAAGATGGCAAATTAGATATGCTTCTGGTTGGTAATGATAAAACAGCAGAAACACATTTTGGTAATCAAGATGCGCTAACAGGAATCTTTTTAAAAGGTAAGGATGATTTTTTTGAAGTAGTACCAAGTAAGGATTCAGGGTTTTATGTCCCAGAGCAATCTAATCATGTAATAAAATTGATAGATATAAAAGGGAAAGCTTTTATTATAGCTACCCAATATAATAATGAAATGAAAGTGTTTTCACAAAATAGATAAAGTATATAAAATGAATGTTGATAGTATTGAAGCTGCTATAGAAGCTATGGAAATAATTGGAGATGATGCAATGGTGTCTTCTTCCGTCCAGAAAATTAGTTCAGAAAAAGGATTAGATATTTATGAGTTTGAGGTAAAGTGTGGTGAAAAACATTTTCCAAAACCAATTACGCTCAAATGGAAAATTCCTGGAATAAATGTAAAAGGGGTTTGGAAACCTACTACAGATTTTGCTAAGAGGATACAGGCAGATTGGGAGTTAGATCATATGGAATCTAGAATCTCAATTGATGCTCCAGTAATTAGCTTATTTGGTCATAAGGATGAAAATATCATCACTTTTGCCTGTTCAAATGCAATCAATAAGTTGCAAATGAATGCGCGTATTAGAGAAGAGGATAATTATTTTTATTGCCATATAACCTTCTTTTCAGAAGAAGAACAAGCCTTAGAAAGTTTTAAAGCTCAGGTTAGAATAGATACCAGAAATACACTTTTTTCAGAGGCTATAAAGCAGGTTTCAGCTTGGTGGGAAACTTTTGAAAATCTAAAGCCAGCATCGGTACCGGCAATTGCAAAAATGCCACTATATTCTACGTGGTATCAATTTCATCAAAATTTAGATTTAGAATTACTTTTAGAAGAATGCAAGTTAGCTAGTGATTTGGGATATAAGGCAATAATTATTGATGATGGTTGGCAGACTTTCGATACGAATAGAGGGTATGATTATACCGGAGATTGGAGACCAGACCGTATTCCTAATATGGCAGAATATATTGCAAAAATTCAGGCAACAGGGCTGAAAGCAGCTTTGTGGTATTCCGTTCCTTTTTGTGGTCCAAAATCAGAAGCTTTCAAAAGATTTAAAGGTAAATTTTTGACCGAAGATCATAGGTGGGCTCCTGTATTTGATCCAAGATACCCAGAAGTAAGGGAGTATTTAATTACCATTTATGCTAATGCAGTTAAAGAGTGGAATCTTGATGGATTGAAGTTAGATTTTATTGATGATTTTCGTTTGTATGAAAGTACACCTCTAGGTTTAGGTAATGGTCGAGATTTTGCATCTATTAATGATGCTGTAGATAAATTGATGACCGATGTTATGCACAATTTACAAGCGATAAATCCAGATATTTTCATAGAATTTAGACAAAAATATGTTGGTCCTGCGATGCGTAAATTTGGGAACATGCTTCGCGCTTTTGATTGTCCAGGAGATGCTACCATGAATAGAATCCGTATTGCAGATATTAGACTGTTAGCAGGGAACACTGCGGTACATTCAGATATGGTTACTTGGCATGATAAAGAACCTGTTGAGGTTGCAGCTTTGCAATTGATAAATACTCTTTTTGGAGTACCGCAACTTTCAATGTTTATTTCTAAAGTATCTGTTGCACATAGAAAAATGATTGCGTTTTATACTGCATACTGGAATAGAAATGCCGATGTGTTAATGAATGGAGAGTTTACCCCCTCTAATCCTTTAGGTAATTACACTACTCAAAAAGTCACTAAAGATAAAAGTATCATTATAGGAGTTTATGATAATTTAATTACAACTATTTCAAATTCTTATGAGCACATTCATTTGCATAATGGAAAAATGAGTACAAATATTGCCTTGAAAGCAACTACAAACTTAGGTATGTATGAATATATCGTTTTTGATTGTATGGGCAATGAAGTCTCTAAAGCAGCATTAACTATAAATGCTGTAATTGTTGAAATAAGCGTACCTTCTTGTGGTATTATTCAGTTAATCAAAAAATAACAACCAAACTATATGGATTTTTTAGCAATCATTTCTTTTGTCGGTTTTACGCTTTTAGTCGCAATTATAGCATGGTATGCTACTAGGAAAACAGATGAAAAATCTGCCGATGGTTATTTTTTGGCAGGCAGGAGCTTAGGAGCAGTTACTATTGCAGGTTCTATTTTGCTAACTAATTTGTCTGCAGAACAGATTGTGGGTTTAAATGGGCAAGCATTTACAGAAGGTGTTTTGGTCATGGCTTGGGAAACACTAGCCGCAATTGCCATGATTATTACCGCTATATTCTTACTTCCAAAATATATGAAAGGGGGAATAACTACGATTCCTCAATTTGTTGAAAATAGATTCGATCATCAAACTAAAGCCATATTAACAATTTTATTTTTATCTGGATATGTTTTGGTTGTATTGCCATCAGTCTTGTATTCTGGTTCTTTAGCTTTTAGTACTATGTTTGATATTCCGCAAATTTTAGGAATTTCACAGAATGCAACCATTTGGGTATGTGTATGGAGTATTGGAATAATAGGTATTATTTATGCAGTTTTTGGAGGACTAAAGGCAGTGGTTGTTTCAGATTTAATAAATGCTATAGGTCTTATCATTGGGGGACTTTTAGTTCCTGTATTCGGATTGATGTTGATAGGAGATGGTAATGTATTAGACGGATTAGATATTTTATGGAAAGAAAATCCAGAGAAATTTAATGTTAAAGGCGGGGTTGATGCTTCCATTCCTTTTGGAACGGTTTTTACGGGGATGATGTTGGTTCAGATGTTCTATTGGGGTACTAATCAGGCAATATTGCAACGTGTATTTGGTGCTAAAAATTTAAAAGAAGGTCAAAAAGGAATGATTTTGGCTGCGCTTGCTAAATTTTTAATTCCAATAATTGTAGTACTTCCAGGTATAATAGCGTGGCATGTTTTTAATGGCGATTTAGAAAACCCTGACCAAGCATATCCGCAATTGGTAAAAACAGTATTGCCAACAGTATTCACTGGCTTTTTTGCAGCAGTATTGTTTGGGGCAGTACTAAGTTCATTTAATAGCTTATTAAATAGTAGTGCAACACTTTTTGGTTTTGATTTATATAAGCAGTATTTCAAAAAAAATGCTTCTGAAAAACAAGTGGTTCAAGCAGGTAAAATATTTGGTCTAGTTCTTGGAATTTTGGGTATGTGTGTTGCACCACTAATAGCAAATGCGCCTAATGGATTATTCGCATGGTTGCAAGAAGCCAATGGTTGTTATAGTATTCCGATATTAACAGTAATTGTTATAGGGTTCTTTACGAAAAGAGTACCAGCGATTGCAGCAAAAGTTGGCGTTATTTCTGGAGTAGTACTTTATTCAATTAGTCAATTTATAATAAAACCTCGATTTATTGAAAAAGCACTTTTAGAAGCGCAGCAGAATGGTATTACAGATCTTCATGCATTAAATGTCATTCAAGCAGAAGCTTATCCGCACTTCTTACACGTGATGGCGATACTTTTTGTGTTGAATATCATTATAATGCTAGTCATAGGTAAATTGTATCCTCGTGATACTGATTATGTTCCTATGCAAACAGACGATTTAAATATAACTCCTTGGAAGTATGCCATAGTAGCAGGTATATTGATAACAATACTCGTACTGAGTACCTATTTAATTTTTTAATTGAGATAACTAATATAAATTTTCTAGAATGAACACTTCATTTATCGTCTCTTTAGATCAAGGAACAACAAGTTCTCGCGCTCTTTTGATTGATCATCAAGGAAAAATTATAGGCATGGAGCAAGAGGAGTTTGAACAGATCTATCCGCAATCAGGTTGGGTAGAGCATGACCCTGCTGTAATATTACAAAGTCAACTACGCGTTTTTGAAAAACTAATCAAGAATACTAAGGTAACACCAGACCAAATTGTAGCAATAGGTATAACAAATCAACGAGAAACCACGGTGGTTTGGGATTCAGAAACCGGAAAACCTATTTATAATGCTATAGTTTGGCAAGATAAGAGAACAGCACCATTTTGTGAAAAATTAAAAAAACGCGGACTTACAGATTATGTTAGAAAAAATACGGGACTAGTAATAGATTCTTATTTTTCAGGAACTAAAATAAAATGGATTCTTGATAACATAGAAGGGGCTCAGGAAAAGGCAGATAAAGGAGTGTTGCGGTTTGGAACTATAGATTCCTGGTTAATTTGGAATTTAACAAAAGAGAATGTCCATGTTACAGATTATAGCAACGCTTCACGAAGTTTGTTATTCAATATTAATACCTTAGAATGGGATAAAAAGCTACTTTCAGAATTAGAAATTCCGGCAAGTATGCTGCCAAAAGTTTTTCCTTCGTCAAGTGTATTTGGAATGTATGAACTCAATGGAGTTAAAATCCCAATAGCAAGTGTACTTGGGGATCAACAAGCGGCATTATTCGGTCAGGCATGTTTAAAAAAGGGAGACGCTAAAAATACCTATGGAACAGGTTGTTTCTTACTAATGAATACAGGGAAAAAACCCCAGTTTTCAAAAAACGGACTGATCACCACAATAGCGTGGGGCGTAAATGGTAAAGTGCGGTACGCTTTAGAAGGTAGTATCTTTATTGCAGGCGCGGCAGTACAGTGGTTAAGAGATGAGTTAAATGTTATAGAATCTGCATGTGAATCTGAGAAGTTGGCTTTGAGTCTAGATGTAGAGAATCCTGTTTATGTAGTTCCTGCTTTTGCAGGTTTAGGGGCCCCATATTGGGACATGTATGCACGGGGTGCAATTTTTGGACTTACGAGAGATACAGGAAAAGCACATATCGCAAAGGCTACCTTAGATAGTTTAGGGTATCAAGTAAAAGATATTTTACAGGCCATGCAAAGCGATTCTGGTATAAAGCTTAAATGCTTAAAAGTAGATGGAGGTGCAGCAGCAAATAATTACTTAATGCAGTTCCAGGCAGATATATTAAATAAAAATGTAATCAGACCAAAATCTATAGAATCTACGGCATTAGGCGCAGCATATATGGCAGGGATTACCGTGGGTATGTGGTCTGAAGATGATATTCTGAAGAGTAGAACTGTCGATAAAATATTTGAACCAAATGTTTCTAAGCAACTCAGAAATAAAATGTATGCTGGTTGGAAAAAAGCGGTAAAACGTACTATGAATTGGGAGTGCAATTAATTAATTTAGTTGGGGAAATAAAGTTATGAAAAAAGAAAATTTTACCTATTTAAAAAGAGATAAGATAACAGAAGAATTAAAGGCTAATACGTTTGATTTAGTAGTTATTGGTGGAGGAATTACAGGAGCAGGTATTTTATTAGATGCATCCTCAAGAGGAATGAAAGTTGCTTTAATAGAAAAAGGCGATTTTGCTTCAGGAACCAGTAGCAAGTCTTCTAAATTAATTCATGGAGGTCTTCGGTACTTAAAGCAATTTGAGCTAATGCTTGTAAAGGAAGTAGGTACAGAACGTGCTATAGTGCATAAATTAGCACCACATTTAGTCATTCCTGAAAAAATGCTATTACCGCTTATTGAAGACGGTTCTTATGGAGAATGGATGACTTCAATTGGCTTAAAAGTTTATGATATTCTTGCTGATGTAGAAGGTGATGATAAGCGTAAAATGATGAATAAGGAAGAAACCTTAGCATTAGAGCCATTATTGCCAGAAGGCATCTTGAAAGGGTCTGGGTATTATGCGGAATATAGAACGGATGATGCACGTTTGACTTTAGAGAACATTAAAACGGCATTAAATTACAATGCAACAGCTATTAATTATACGAAAGTAACTGACTTTTTGTATGATGGCGACCAAATTTCGGGAGTCACGGTTACCGATGCAGTGAGTGGAGAATCTTATCAGATACATTCTAAATACGTAATTAATGCTGCGGGTCCGTGGGTAGATGAGTTGAGGACGATCAATCATTCTAAAGAAGGAAAGCAATTACATCTGACCAAAGGAGTGCATTTGGTTTTTGAAAAAGCGAAACTACCTTTAAAACAATCCGTTTACTTTGATATTCCAGATGGTCGCATGATGTTTGCTATTCCTAGAGGAAATGTAACTTATGCAGGTACAACGGATACCAATTACAAACATTCTAAGGAAGATGTTGTGGCTACTGTAGAAGATGCAGATTATTTGTTAGATGCTATTAATAACATGTTTCCTAGTGTTCATTTAGAGCGTAAAGATATTGTGTCTTCTTGGGCAGGTTTAAGGCCTTTAATACATGAAGAAGGGAAGTCGCCTTCAGAGCTATCTAGGAAAGATGAAATATTTAATTCTGATTCTGGATTATTGAGTATGGCAGGAGGTAAGCTTACGGGGTATCGTAAAATGGCAGAACGAGTAGTAGATAAAGTTCACAAAAAATTAGAAAAACAGACAAGTGCAAGGTTCAAGGATGTTTTTACGGATAAAATTCCGCTAACTGGTGGGCCATGGAAAAAATACAAAGAAGTTAAGAAATACATCACTAAAATTAATGACATATTAGAAAAGGATAATTTTGAGGCACATGAAGCATGGTATTTGGTTACCACATATGGGAAACAAACAGAAGCTATATTACAAATTTATGCTTCCAGTACAGGGGCTAATCCTAAGGAGAATTTAATCATGGCTGAGTTAGAATTTTGTATGCACCATGAAATGGTGGTTACGCCATTAGATTTTTTTATACGGAGAACAGGAAGACTGTATTTTAATATAGAGAGTGTAAAAGCGTATAGAGAAAAAGTTTTTGCAGTTTTTAAAGAGACTTTTGCTTTAAGTGAAGAAACCTTATCAGCCTATAATTCAGAATTAGATGCTTTGATAAAATCACATTCAGAATTCTAATACTTTTTTAAAAAAAGATAACAAGATGAATGCCTCGTTGAGGTATTCATCTTGTTATTTATAGTAAATCTAGTACTCTTTCTAAAGCCATTCCTCTTGATCCTTTAATTAATATAGAGGCATCTTTAAATGTGTTTGTTTTTAAAAATACAGCGAGTTCATTGAAAGACTTGAATGTTTTTAAATCTGAAGTGGTTACATCAAAATTTTCACCAATTAAAAAAGCTTCGGTGAAGTTTAATGCTGAAGTTAATTCCGCAATATGTTGATGTTCTTCTGGTGCGGTACTTCCTAATTCAAACATATCACCTAAAAAAACAATCTTCTTAGTGGTCTTTAATTTGCTAAAATTATCCAAAGCCGCTTTCATGCTACTTGGGTTGGCATTGTAAGCATCTAAAATTATTTCATTCGTATTTTGTGTTAGTACTTGTGAACGGTTATTAGAAGGGATGTAGCGTTCTATTCCGTTTTTAATTTGATCAATGGAAACGTTAAAATACTTACCCATGATTATAGCGGCACAACAATTAATAAAATTATAAGCGCCAATCAAATTTGAAACGATTTCTTGATTTTCAAAAATGATCTGCACAAAAGGATCCGCTTCCTTTAGTTGTATGTTATAGTAATGGGAATCTGTTTCGCTAAAACCAAATTTATTAATGTAGTTTGATAATTTGTTTGCTTGCAATTCATCATCAGCATTAAAGAAAATAGGTTTCTCATCTTTTTGAAGGTAATCGTAAAGTTCACTTTTTCCTTTGATAACACCTTCAAAGCTGCCAAAACCTTCTAAATGTGCTTTTCCGAAATTTGTGATATAGCCAAAATCAGGTTCAGCTATGTTGCAAAGAAATTCAATTTCTTTTTGATGGTTAGCACCCATTTCAATAATCGCAATTTCGGTATCTTCTTTTATAGCGAGTAGTGTTAAAGGTACTCCTATGTGGTTATTTAAATTCCCGACTGTGGCAATGGTTTTATACGTGGTACATAAAACGGAATTTATAAGTTCTTTGGTGGTTGTTTTTCCATTGCTTCCAGTAAGTGCAATAACCTTTGTTTTGTAGAAATTTCGATGAAAATTAGCTAATTGTTGTAAGCAGGTTAAAACATCTGGAACCAAAATAGTGGCATCACTATCCGCAAACCTTTCGTCATCTATTACAGCGTATTTAGCGCCACTTTCTAATGCTTTTTTAGCGTAGGTGTTGCCATCAAAATTTTCGCCCTTTAGCGCAAAGAAGATGCAGTCTTTAGTAACCTTTCGGGTATCTGTACTTATCGTTGAGAACTTTAAAAAAAGTTCGTGTAGCTTTTCTATTTTCATAAAACTAATGTATAAAAAAAGTCCCGATGGTTGCATCGGGACTTTTAATATTTTATTTAAAAAAGATTATTTTACTTTTTTACTTCTAACCGTTTTGTTCTTTGTTTTAGATTTAGAACCTACTCTAGACATTGCACATCTAAACCCGATGTAATCAGTAGCCATATATTGAGGTAGGAATCTACGTTGTGCAGGATCTAACCAATATGCTCTATCTCTCCAAGAACCACCTTTGTAAACTCTAACTTCATCATTTATTAATGTAGTTCTGTAGTTAGACTTATCATAATTACGAGTCACAGCTCCTAAAGAATCACGTTGTACTTTATGTTTAGGTGAGTTGTACATTTTCTTCTTTTCGTCACCATCTTCATCATCACTGAATCTATCGTAAAATCTTGAAGATCCTGGCTCGCCATCTCTGTAGCCTCTGTTATCACTAGAAGAGAAGTTTGTTCTTAAGTATGTTTCGTTTTCATCTACAGGAACCATTTTTAATTCGCCTGGTAAATTTACAGCAACAACTTTTCCGTTTGGTAAGGTATCGTAAACAATAGAATCTCTAATTACGTTTACTTTTCCGTCTTCACCGATTGCCGTTTTCATATAGATATTTCCGCGATAGTAATTAAAATCACTTACTTCATCATCTACAATAGGTCTGTAAACATCAGCAACCCATTCTGCAACGTTACCCGCCATTTCGTATAATCCAAGATCATTTGGTTTGTATGATTTAACTTGAGCTGTAATATCAGCACCATCATCAGACCATCCTGCGATTCCACCGTAATCACCTTTACCTTGTTTAAAGTTGGCTAATTGATCACCACGACCAAGACGTTGTCCGTTTCTTGTATAATCACCTTCCCAAGGATATTTTTTTCTACCTCTTTGGTTGTTGTATTCTCTTGATCCTACTTGAGCAGCAGCAGCATATTCCCACTCTGTTTCTGTTGGTAATCTATATTCTGGTAAAATAATACCTGTACTTCTTGATGCGAAGTTCGATACAGAATCTTTTTTCATTTTTCCTTGTAATGAATCAATCTGACCATTGTAAACAGACTCAGGTCTATTTAGGTAGGCTTCAGTACTAAAAGTACCTTCAATATCACCATTTACAACTTTATATTTTGCTTCTTCAGAAAGATATCCTTCTCTCTCTAGCATAATTTCGTTCACTCTATCTGTTCTCCATTCAGCAAATTGTACTGCTTGGATCCAGTTTACACCTACTACAGGATACTCCGCGTATGCTGGGTGACGTAAATAGTTATTGGTCATGGTCTCATTGAAACCTAAACGGTTTCTCCATACTAAAGTATCAGGTAAAGCACCTGTATAGATATTTACATATCTAGGATCTTCAGGAGGATAAACGCTCTTTAAATAATCTAAATACTCTAAGTACATGGAGTTAGTAACTTCCGTTTCATCCATATAGAAAGACATTACGTGTTGTGATGTAGGAGTGTTGTTCCAATCATGCATAACATCGTCTTGTACTTTACCTTTTGTAAAGGTACCACCTTCAACAAAAACCAAACCAGGAGCAGTTTCTTGCTCTTTATAGTCTGTGTTGTGTTGAAAACCACCTTCCTTTGCATTTATTTTCCAACCTGTAGCTCTTGAAGTGTTTTTTGAAGAAGAAGAATTTTTACAACTACTAAAACCACCTGCAATAACAGCGCAAGAGAGTACAACTTTGATGAATTGTTTTTTCATAATTAGGACTTGAGTTCAATAAAATAACTACTTTATGTAGTTAGGTAAAACATTATATTTTGGTTTGCAATTACTGCTTTCGGCTTAAAGAACGGTGTTTTCTAAAGAATATTTTATTCAATTCTAAAATATTTCTAGATTTTTAATTTCGTAGGCCAAATTGCATTTACAGATTAATAACGCAGTAATAATCGTATTAGTATTTTGTTTTTTCCTTTTTTATCAAATAGCGATTTTTATTTGTTTTAATATTTAATTTCTGACGGTATATTAATAGGATAATGAAATTATTTTTTGCTTTTTTTTTCTTTTGAATAAGTTTTCTTGAAATAGAACGTTAGTGTTATAATATTTATATGATTTTTATTTATTACCGAAAACTAGTAACCTATTTATACCAATAAATTTTAAGTATAGAAAACGAGAGATGAAAAAAATATTAGTAATTACCCTAATTTTAGGTTTGTTTAAAGTATCCGCTCAAAATGAACGTGTTATTACAACTGGAGTTCCTTTTTTAACAATCGCTGCAGATGCTCGTTCTTCTGGTATGGGAGATATTGGTGTAGCAACATCGGTAGATGCGTATTCACAGCAATGGAATCCTGCAAAATTTGCTTTTGCAGAACAGAAAATGGGAATAGGAATTAGTTATACTCCTTATTTAGAGAGTATCATTACAGATATTGCGTTATTAAATGCAAGTTTTTATAATAAAATAGATGATAGAAGTGCATTTGCAGCAAGTATACGTTATTTTACTTTAGGTGAAATTGAGCTTAGACAGTTTGCAAATGAAGAAGGTACGGTAGTAAAACCAAATGAATTTGCTATTGATGGCTCGTATTCTTTAAAACTTAGCGAAACTTTTTCTATGGGGGTTGGAGCGCGTTTTATTAGTTCCAATTTAAAATTTCCGGATCAAGCAGGTTCTGCAGATACAAAAGCAGCTAGTGCTTTTGCTGTAGATATTGCTGGTTTCTATCGTTCAAGAGAAATTGCCTACAATAATTTTGATGGTCGTTGGAGACTTGGTTTTAACCTTTCTAATTTAGGAAATAAAATTTCTTATGATGAAGGTGGGCAAGAGAATTTCTTACCAACAAATTTAAAATTTGGTACAGGGTTTGACTTTATTTTAGATGCAGATAATAAATTAGCAATCTCAACAGAATTTAATAAACTATTAGTACCAACACCTCAAGATTTTAATGAGGATGGTGTAATTAATGGCGATGATAATGCAGAATATCAGGAGATAGGTTTTTTAAGTGGTGTATTTAAATCTTTTGGTGATGCCCCTGATGGTTTCTCAGAAGAATTAAAAGAGTTTTCATGGGCACTTGGCGCAGAATATAGTTATCAAGATTCTTTTATGTTAAGAACAGGGTACTTTAATGAAAGCGAAGAAAAAGGATCAAGAAAATTTTTCTCTCTTGGTGCTGGTTTTAAATTTAAAGCAGCTCAGGTAGATTTATCTTACTTATTTTCATCCTCTAAAATTCAAAACCCTTTAGAGAATACATTGCGTTTTTCCTTAACTTTTAATTTAGGAGAAGAGTTTATCAACGATTAAGTTTAAATAGTTAGATGAGGAATCCAAATTCGAAATTTATATTTTGAATTTGGATTTTTTGTTTTAAGATTAACTATTTTTCGAAATGTAGTATCTTTCAAAAAAAAAAGCTTTGAAAAAACAAATAACAATAGAGTACGAAGTATACCCGTCTATAGAAAAATTAGCGGAAGAAGATTTACAATTGATGAAACAAGCTGTTTTGGCAAGAGGTAATGCTTATGCACCATATTCTAATTTTCATGTTGGTGCTGCGGTTTTATTAGAAAACGGAGAAGTAGTGATTGGTAATAATCAAGAAAACGCATCATACCCTTCGGGCCTTTGTGCAGAACGGGTAGCTATTTTCCAGGCAGGAGCAAAATTTCCAGGAGTAGCTATTAAATCAGTAGCAATTACAGCAACTTCAAAAAATTATGCTGTAGAAGAGCCTGCAGCACCTTGTGGTAATTGCAGACAAGCAATGATAGAATATGAGCAAAAACAAAAACAACCTATTTCAATTCTTTTAATGGGGGAAAAAGGAGAAGTGATAAAGATAAATTCACTATCCGATATTTTGCCTTTAGCTTTCAATAGCTCTTTTTTAGAATAGAAGAATCTTACTGACGTTTCATCTTTTTTACGAAATTCTCACTTTTAAAGAAGTATTCGTTTAATTTTTGGTAGACCATGCGCTTTTTCTTGAATTTTTTTTCCCTATTGATTTATATGTGTATTTTTGCTTTTCAATTTTCGCTTCTAAAGTTGGATAGAAGTGAATAAGTTCTATAAATTCATATTTAAATGGAAAAAATCACAAAAGAGGTCTACCTTAAATGGTATGAAGACATGTTATTCTGGAGAAAATTCGAGGATAAATTAGCAGCAGTTTATATTCAACAGAAAGTTAGAGGTTTTTTACACCTTTATAACGGACAAGAAGCTGTTTTAGCAGGAGCTCTTCATGCTATGGATCTTACAAAAGATAAGATGATTACTGCATATAGAAATCACGTGCAGCCAATTGGTATGGGTGTAGATCCACGAAGAGTAATGGCCGAATTATTTGGTAAAGTTACGGGTACCTCACAAGGTATGGGTGGTTCAATGCATATTTTCTCAAAAGAGCACCGCTTTTATGGTGGGCATGGTATCGTTGGAGGTCAAATTCCATTAGGTGCAGGCTTAGCTTTTGCCGATAAATATAAAAAAAGTGATGCGGTTACCTTATGTTATATGGGTGATGGTGCTGTAAGACAAGGTTCATTGCATGAAACTTTCAATTTAGCCATGCTTTGGCAATTACCAGTAGTTTTTGTTTGTGAGAACAATGGGTATGCAATGGGAACATCAGTAGCTAGAACTTCATATTCAACAGATATCTGGAAATTAGGTTTAGGCTATGAAATGCCATGTGGACCAGTAGATGGTATGGATCCTGTTACCGTTGCTAAAGAAATGAGTAAAGCCATTGAAAGAGCAAGAAGTGGTGGTGGACCAACTTTCTTAGAGATGAAAACATATAGATATAGAGGTCATTCTATGTCAGATGCACAGCAGTATAGAACAAAAGATGAGGTTGAAGAGTATAAAAAGATAGATCCTATTACGCAAGTTTTAGACGTAATTAAGGATAAGAAATATGCAACTGATGACGAGATTAGTGCCATAGGCAAGAAAATTAAAAAGTTAGTAGCAGAATGTGAGAAATTTGCAGAAGAGTCAGATTTCCCTCCAGTAAGCCAAATGTATGATATGGTTTACGAGCAAGAAGATTATCCATTTTTGAAACATAAATTATAGTTAGATGGCAATAGTAATAAATATGCCGAGACTTAGTGATACCATGGAAGAAGGTACCGTAGCTAAGTGGTTAAAAAAAGTAGGAGATAAAGTTGAAGAAGGTGATATTTTAGCAGAAATAGAAACCGACAAAGCAACCATGGAATTTGAATCTTTTAATGAAGGAACGTTACTTCATATAGGAATTCAAGAAGGTGATGGTGCTCCTGTAGATACCTTACTAGCTATAATTGGTGAAGAAGGCGAAGATATTTCTGGTTTATTAAGTGGTGGTGCTTCGGCTCCAGAAGCTAAAACAGAGGAAAAACAAGAAGAAGTAGCTTCTGAACCAGAAACTACTGATGAAGCTGCAGCGTCTGTAGCGATTCCTGAAGGAGTAGAAATCATTAAAATGCCACGTTTAAGTGATACCATGGAAGAAGGTACAGTAGCTTCTTGGTTGAAAAAAGTTGGTGATAAGATTGAAGAAGGAGATATTCTTGCTGAGATAGAAACAGATAAAGCTACCATGGAGTTTGAGTCTTTCTATTCAGGAACATTATTGTATATAGGAACTCAAGAAGGAGAGTCTTCTCCAGTTGATGTTATTCTAGCTATTATTGGCCCAGAAGGAACAGATGTAGATGCACTTTTAGCATCAAAACCATCAAAACCATCAACAGCGGCTAAGCCAGCTGCAACAGCTCCAAAAGAAGCAACTAAAACAGAAGCAAAAGCTGCGCCTAGTGCTCCAGCAGAAACGCAAGAAGTTGTTGTTAAAGACGGACAAAGAATATTTGTTTCTCCACTAGCTAAGAAAATTGCATCAGAAAAAGGAGTAAACTTAAATGATGTTACAGGTTCTGGAGATAACGGAAGAATTGTAAAGAAAGATGTAGAAAACTTTGTTCCTGCTCCTAAAGCGGCAGCTCCAGCAGCAAAAGCTTCTAGTGCAAGTGCTCCATTAGCATTGCCAGTGGGTGAAGAAAGTGTTGAAGATATTAAGAACAACCAAATGCGTAAAGTTATTGCTAAGCGTTTGGGAGAGTCTAAGTTTACAGCACCACATTACTACCTTAATATAGAGGTAGACATGGATAATGCGAAAGCTTCAAGAGTGCAGATTAATGCTTTGCCAGATACAAAAGTATCATTTAATGATATGGTAGTAAAGGCTTGTGCAATGGCACTTAGAAAGCATCCACAAGTAAATACATCTTGGAATGGCGATACAACACGTTATAATCACCATATTAGTGTTGGTGTTGCAGTTGCAGTAGAAGATGGTTTGGTAGTTCCTGTATTGAAATTTACAGATCAAATGGGATTATCTCAGATTGGTGCTTCTGTAAGAGATTTAGCAGGGAAGGCTAGAACTAAGAAATTGACACCAGCCGAGATGGAAGGTAGTACATTTACAGTTTCTAACTTGGGTATGTTTGGCGTTGAGAGTTTTACCTCAATCATCAATCAGCCTAATTCAGCAATCCTATCCGTAGGAGCAATTGTAGAGAAACCAGTAGTTAAAGATGGGCAAATTGTTGTGGGTAATACCATGAAATTGACACTTGCTTGTGATCATAGAACAGTAGATGGTGCTACAGGGGCTCAATTTTTGCAAACATTACGTGCATTCATTGAGAATCCAGTGACCATGTTAGCTTAATTAAAATAAGCATAATATAATTTAAAAGCATCCTAAGTAATTAGGATGCTTTTTTTATCTTTAAAATCTAAATATAAATAGTATGAAATCAATTATTTGTCTTTTTTCTGTTTTGATATTAACAGCATGTGGTACTGTTAAAATGAAAGAAACAGATCCTGAAAATATTGCCCCAGTAGCTCGCGAGGGTGGCGGTGAGCTTATGATAAGCGAAACGGAAACAGATGATGGCGTACTTCTTCAATCTAGAAAAGCAGTGCCGTTTATAGATTTTAGTTCTTCAAAAGATGTAGGCGATATTATTACTTATCTGGCCTCTGATGAATTAAAAGGAAGAGAAGCAGGGAGTGAAGGAATAGAAAAAGCAGCAAACTATATAGAGGAAATCTTCAAAAAAAATGGGGTAAAACCATTTTTTGACTCTTATAAGGATACCATTTCGAATTTTAGCGAACCTGCTTATAATGTTGTAGGGGTGTTAGAAGGTAATGATCCTAAATTAAAAAATGAAGTTGTTGTTATCGGCGCACATTATGATCATATAGGATTAATTTCTCCTAAAAATGGAGATGAAATTGCAAACGGAGCTAATGATAATGCATCAGGAACAACCACGGTTTTAGAGCTTGCTCGTTATTTTGCTTTAAACAAGCTTAATAAACGCACTGTTATTTTTGCTTTATTTACAGCAGAAGAAAAAGGCCTTTTGGGTTCTAAAGATTTAGCAAAAAGATTAAAAGAAAAAAACATTGACTTATACACCATGCTAAATTTTGAAATGGTTGGTGTAGCCTTGCAAGATAAAGACTATTTTATGTACGTAACAGGCTACCAAAGTACTAATTTAGCGGAAGTTGCTAATGACTATGCAGGAGAGAAATTAATTGGCTTTTTACCATCTGCACAAAAAATGAATTTATTTCAGCGTTCAGATAATTATGCTTTTCATACCGAATTTGGAGTGCCATCTCAAACGTTTTGCACTTTCGATTTTACAAATTTTGATCATTACCATGGGGTAGATGACGAAGCTGAGTTGATGGATTTTGATCATATGGCACTTGTGGTTAATAAATCAATTCCAATGGTAACCGGTATTATTAATGCACCTACTAAGGAAATAAAGTACAACTAAAGATGGCGAATATTATTATTACAGGTTCTAGTAGAGGTATTGGTTTTGAAATGGCGAAGTTGTTTGCAAATGACGGACACCAAGTGTTGGCATTATCTAGGAATGACAAGCCTATATTAGCTTTAAACCATCCTAATATTACCACTTTCCCTTTTGACTTATCTTCTTCTAGAGATTTAGAAATTCTTCATGATTTTATTACAACAACATGGGAGCAAGTAGATGTTCTAATTAATAACGCCGGAATGTTGTTAAATAAACCTTTTCTTGAAATTTCTGATCAAGAATTTGAAGCGGTTTATCGGGTAAATGTTTTTGGAGTAGCCAGTGTTACTAAGACTGTTTTGCCGCGCATGCATAAATCTGGTCATGTAGTAACCATAAGTTCTATGGGGGGCGTACAAGGGAGTTTAAAGTTTCCTGGGTTAGCAGCATATAGTTCTAGTAAAGCAGCAGTAATTACGTTAACAGAGCTATGGGCAGAAGAGTTTAAAGAAAAAGGACCGTCATTTAATGTATTGGCTTTGGGGGCGGTACAAACGGAAATGTTAGAAGAGGCTTTTCCTGGATATCAAGCACCAAATACAGCCTTAGAAATGGCAACTTATATTAAAGAGTTTTCATTGACCGGAAATAAATTTTACAACGGTAAACTTCTTCAAGTAAGCAGCAGTACACCTTAATATTTGTTTCTATTACGTAGTATTTTGTTGCTAAATTATAGCTCTGAGCATCCTATATTTTTTATGATGTGGCCTATCTTATTTACTATAGCTAGTACTTATACTAGTTTTGAAGTCTTTTCTGAGAGTAATTAGACGTAGAAAAGATAAATAAATGGTAAAAACTTAGTAAAAGAGATGCATATTATCGGGTGTGGAGGGATAATCTTTATCGAAAAACAAATAATGGTTATGTTTTAGTTCGGTTTTAGGAAATAATACTCGTTTTAGATTAAGTTTTTATTATTTATTTTAATATTCTTTTACACAAATAATATTTTTTGATTTTTATGTTATTTTTGTTTTATGCAGAAAACACTAGAAAAATATATTCCAGAACGAGCTGTTGCATTATGCATCACCTTAATCAAGGATAATGGTGTTAATTTAAAAATAGTAAATCAACGGGTAACGCGTCATGGAGATTACCGCAAATTACCAGATGGATCTCATAAAATTACAGTAAATGCATCTTTAAATAAATATCGATTTTTAATAACATTAGTGCATGAAATTGCACATTTAGTAGCCTTTGAAAGGTTTGGACGCCAAATAAAGCCACATGGCTTAGAGTGGAAACGCACTTTTCAAGGTCTTATGTTACCATTTATACACCCAGATGTATTTCCAAATAAAGTATTGCCATTAATCGCTAATCATTTTAAAAACCCAAGTGCAAGTAGTGATACTGATGCAAGATTATCCTTAGCGTTAAAACAATATGACGAACAATTAAAGGAAAACTCTTACGTTTTTGAAATACCTATTGGAAGTGTTTTTAGAATACACAATGGTAGAATTTTTAAAAAAGGGAACAGAAAAGTAAAACGATACGAATGCTCAGAATTGGCAACAGGTAAGATGTATTTATTTCAGCCAAATGCAGAAGTAGAATTAATAAAAGACTAATAAAATGAATAAAAATTATTATGCCGTTTTAATGGCAGGAGGAGTAGGATCAAGATTTTGGCCTATAAGCACATCAGAAAATCCAAAACAGTTTCATGATATGTTGGGTACTGGTGATACACTAATTCAAAAAACATTTAAGCGTTTAAATAAGTTTGTACCTCAAGAGAATATTCTCATCCTAACCAATGAAAGGTATAATGATTTGGTTCTTGAGCAGTTACCTTTAGTAAAACAAGAACAGGTAGTTTTAGAACCTGCAATGCGTAATACCGCCCCTTGTATTTTATATGCAGCGTTAAAAATTCAAAAACAAAATCCTGATGCTGTAATGATAGTGGCACCTAGTGATCATTGGATTGAAGATGAGGCGGCATTTGCGAGTGATGTAAAAGCTTGTTTTGATAAGTGTGAAAAGGAAGATGTACTTTGTACTTTAGGGATTAAGCCAACATTTCCTAATACCGGTTTTGGGTATATTGAATTTGAAAAAGGGAATGCCGAAGGATTGAAAAAAGTAAATCAATTTAGAGAAAAACCAGATTATGAAACTGCTAAAGAATTTTTAGCTCAAGGTAATTTTCTTTGGAATGCAGGTATTTTTATGTGGAGTGTTAAAACAATTGTTGCGGCATTTAAAAACTACCAACCCTCTCAATATGCTTTATTTGAAAAGGGTATGAGTGTTTATAATACGCCTACTGAGCAGGAGTTTATAAATGAGAACTACCCAAAAGCAGAGAATATTTCTATTGATTACGCTATTTTGGAGCAATCAAAAAGTATCTATGTAAAACCAGCAACTTTTGATTGGAATGATTTAGGTACTTGGGGTTCTTTATATGACAAGTTAGACAAAGACAGTGATAACAATGCGGTAGTCAATAGTCAAGTTTTAAGTCAGGATGCTAGTGGTAACATGATTAGATCTCCTAAAGGTAAGGTAGTTGTCGTAGATGGCTTAAATGATTATATTATCGTAGATAAGGAAGATGTATTATTAATTTATCCAAAGTCTAAAGAGCAAGATATTAAACAAGTACTTACCAAAGTAAAAGATAAGTTTGGCAAACAGTATACCTAATATATGCAAGACGAATTAAATAAAGACCACATAGCTCCTAATAGTAATGAAGAACAAAAGGGTGAGGAAGTAAAAAAAGATCTTCATGGTCTTCTGGATTCTACAAAGCAATTTTTATCGGAATTATTAGACATAAGAAAGAATACAGATCAGGAAGCTACGAGAGAATCTATTGTGGCAGATATTCCCTTTAAAGGACATACTTCCTGGATTTTAATTTGCTCTATATTTATTGCGTCAATTGGTTTAAATGCAAACTCTACAGCGGTAGTGATTGGTGCGATGTTAATTTCGCCTTTAATGGGCCCTATCTTAGGAATGGGACTATCATTGGCTATTAATGATGTTGATACGTTACGCAGGTCTTTAAAGAATTTTGGAGTTATGGTGGTCTTGAGTATTCTGACCGCCTTTTTATTCTTTAAATTTTTTCCTTTACGCGATGAGTCTTCTGAGCTTTTGGCGCGAACTGCACCAGATATTCGAGATGTTTTAATTGCATTTTTTGGTGGTTTAGCATTAGTTATTGCGCGAGCGAAAAAAGGAACTATTGCCAGTGTTATTTTTGGAGTTGCAATTGCAACTGCCTTAATGCCACCTTTATGTACGGTTGGTTTTGGACTCGCAATAGGCAATTGGGATTATGCTAGTGGTGCCATGTATTTATTTACAATCAATACCATTTTTATTGGTTTAGCTACATTCTTAGTGATTAAGATTTTAGGGTTTCCAATGGTGCGTTATGCCAATTCTCAGCGCAGAAGAACAATCGCCAGATTAGCCTCTTTAGTAGCTATTTTAGTAATGATTCCTGCTAGTTATACGTTTTTTCAGGCTTGGAAAGAGTCTAAGTTTAAAAGTGAAGCACAAAGTTTTATAGCAGATAATGTAGCAAAGTATAAATTTTCAGGAAACGGAATGTTTTTAGAGAACTTTACCAATATTGAATATCACGGTAGTGATAAAAACTTCTTTGACATGATTTTTGGTAGTAAAGCCAAAGATAAAAAATCTTCAATTGAAGTAATGTTCATGGGAGAAGAATTAGTTCCTGATAATATTATTGCCAGTTGGGAGTCTATTAAAAATGAAGAGTATCCCGAATTAAAAGGGACCAATTTAAAAATTATTCAAGGATCTAAAAATGAGGCTGTCGATCAGTTTAAATATGTAAACGAACTGTATGAATCTAAAAAAGCAGAATTGCTCACTAAAGATGAGCGAATTAAAATCTTAGAAGATGATTTAGTGAAATTAAATAAGCTAAAGCGTTTACAGATACCTTTTGAAGATATTAGTGCAGAAGCGAAAGTAAATTATAAAGAATTAGAATCGTTAAGCTATTCTTATACGATAAGAACAGATTTTAAAAAATTAGATACTATTCCTGTTTTTGAAGTGGATTGGCAAAAAGACTTAAAGAAAACGCAAGTAGAAGCGGATACAAAGAAAATAACCGAATGGTTAAAGCTTCGTTTAAAAAATTCTAAAATTGAAGTTAGAGAAAAAGTAGATTAATTACGTTCTTCAATATACATCTGGCGTACTTTTTTAAATAACTCAGAAGAATAAACAAAATCGGTAACGGCAGCGTTATCGGTTTTGAATATCTCTTTATTAGTCCCTTCCCATTCTTTTAATCCATTTTTTAAGAATAAGATCTTTTGCCCTATTTCCATCACAGAATTCATATCATGAGTATTAATTACCGTAGTAATATCATATTCTTCTGTAATTTCTTGAATAAGATTATCAATTAGAATAGCCGTTTTCGGGTCTAAACCAGAGTTAGGTTCATCACAGAATAAATACTTAGGGTTCATTACAATTGCACGCGCAATAGCAACTCTTTTTTGCATTCCTCCAGATATTTCTGATGGATATTTATGGTGTGCATCAATAAGGTTAACGCGTTTTAAAACCGCATTAACTCTATCTTGCATTTCAGATTTAGATTGCTTGGTAAACATCTCTAAAGGGAACGTTACATTGCCTTCCACGGTCATAGAATCAAACAAGGCGCTTCCTTGAAAGACCATTCCCATTTCTTGACGTAAATCTCTTTTCTCATCACCAGATAGACTAGAATAGGTTCTTCCATCATAGCAAATAGACCCTTCTTCTGGTTCAAAAAGCCCCAATAGGCACTTTAGAAATACAGTTTTACCAGAACCACTTTGCCCAATGACTAAATTGGTTTTACCTTTCTCAAATTGAGTAGTAACTCCTTTTAAGATTTCAGCCTCTCCGAATGATTTGTGTATGTCGTTTACTTCTATCATTATCCTAGTAATAATTGTGTTAGTACATAATTTACAATAATGATAACCACACTCGTCCATACAAACGATGTTGTACTTGCTTTACCAACTTCTAAAGCCCCACCTTTCATATAAAACCCGTGAAAAGAAGGTATCGTTGCAATAATAAAAGCAAAGATTATTGTTTTTATAAAGGAATAGGTCACATGAAACGGAATAAAATCTAATTGAATACCTTCAACAAAATCAGCACTCGTGCTAAATCCGCCAAATACTCCGGCAATCCACCCACCAAAAATACCCACATACATGGCTATAGCAATAGCGAAAGGATATAATAGTAAGGCAACAATTTTAGGGAATACGAGGTAATTTAACGAATTTACACCCATGACTTCTAAGGCATCAATTTGTTCTGTAACCCGCATTGTACCAATGCTAGAAGTAATATAAGAGCCTACTTTCCCTGCCATGATAATAGAGGTAAACGTAGGGGCGAACTCTAAAATAACCGATTGTCTCGTGGCAAAACCTATAAGATTTCTCGGGATTAATGGGTTCGTCATATTTAAGGCGGTTTGTATGGCTACAACCCCTCCAATAAAAAAGGAAATAAATATGATGATACCTAAAGAGCCATAAATAAGTTCATCTATCTCTTTAAGAATAAGCGATTTCATTATTCTCCATTTCGTAGGTTTTTTAAAAACCTCACGTATCATAATAAAATAACTGCCAATTGATGCTAGGTAGTTCATTAATTAATTAGAATCTAGTTGATGTAAAAATAATAATATTAAACCGGTTGTTACTTGTTATTGTAAGAAAAGAAAAAAGAACTAGTCCCGCAAGTAACTTGGGTGTAAATTTTAAAGTAGCTTTCTTAATTTCGATTTAACTTTTTATTCAAATATAAAATTATTTATTTCTTTACTTTTATCCCTTAAACTATTTCTAATGAATTATAAAAATTCTGCTGTGGTATTGCTTACAGCATTTATGTACTTTACGACTAGTACAGTACAAGCACAACGAAAATCAAAAAAGAACAAAGAAGAAAAGACAATTGTTGAAGCTCCTTTTGTAAGGCCAAAATTGGTGGTGGGTATTGTGGTTGATCAAATGCGGTACGATTATCTGACTCGTTTTTATGATCAATATGGAGAAGGAGGTTTTAAGCGCTTAATGAATGAAGGTTTTAATTGTAAAAATAATCATTTTAATTATGCCCCTACCTATACGGCACCAGGGCATACCTCCGTGTATACTGGTACGACACCAGCTACTCACGGAATAATTGGAAATAACTGGTATGATAAGGAGCTAGACAAGGAAGTGTATTGTGTTACGGATGCTAATTACACTTCAGTAGGTACTACTTCTGATGCGGGTCAAGTATCTCCTTTTCAAAATGCGGTTACTACGGTAACAGATGAATTGCGTTTGCATACACAAATGCGAGGTAAAGTAATAGGGATAGCGCTTAAAGATAGAGGAGCTGTTTTACCTGCCGGACATACGGCAAACGCAGCGTATTGGTTTCATGGTAAAGATGAAGGCCGCTGGATTACGAGTAGTTTTTATAGAAGTGATTTGCCAAAGTGGGTGTTAGATTTTAATGCCTCAGGGAAAGCAGTTTCGTATAAAAAACCATGGAATACCTTAAAAAGTATTGACACGTATTTAGAGAGTGGTACAGATGATAATGCTTATGAAGGTAAGTTTAAAGGAGAAGTGAATTCTGCTTTTCCACATGATATTCCTGCACTTTGGGATGAAAATGGGCAGTTTGACCTTCTTAAAGCAACTCCTTCTGGGAATAGTTTAACGGCAGATTTTGCTATTGCAGCTTTAGATGGTGAAAGTTTAGGGGCAGATGCAATTACCGACTTTTTAGCCGTAAGTTTTTCAAGTACAGATTATGTAGGGCATATGTATGGTGTTAATTCTAAAGAAGTAGAAGACACCTATTTAAATTTAGATGCCGATTTAGAACGGTTATTAAATACCTTAGATGAAAAAGTTGGTGAAGGAGAATATACTGTTTTCTTAACCGCAGATCATGCAGCAGTAGATGTACCTTCTTATTTAAAAGACCAGAAAATACCAGCAGGATATACAGATAATAATGCCTTGAAGGATAAGTTTACTCAGTTTTTAAAGTACACCTATGGTACCGAAGATATTGTTAAAAACATATCTAACAGTCAAGTATTTTTAGATTATAAGATTGTAAAGAATTTAGATTTAGAACTAAGAGAAGTAGAAGAACAAATTGCGAATGAATTCATGACTTATGGTATCTATGAGCTTGTGTTTACAGCAGAGCAAATGTTAGAAAATAACTATACACATGGCATTCCTTATATTATCCAGAATGGATACAACCCCTTAAGATCCGGAGATGTGATGCTGGTATTAAAGCCAAATTACATTCAGTATGGTGGTACGGGATCTACGCATGGTTCTCCTTATAATTATGATACACATGTTCCTTTATTATTTTTTGGAAAAGGGATAAAAAAGGGAGCAACAGTAGCGCCTACTGAAATTCCTGATATAGCACCAACAATATCAGCAATGTTAGGCATTGCGTTCCCTAATGGAGCTACCGGTAAACCAATTGCAGCGGTTTTAGAATAATTGTTTTTTAATTCCTTTCCAACGTAAATTGCGAATAAACTGACCCTCTTCTGGTGCTACCAAGAAGGGGGTTTTTTGTTTTTTTGCATTTAGGTATCCCTTTATATTATCAAAAAAGGCATTTAATTTCTGTTGTTTGAACGCCATTTTTAGTGAAGCAATTAAGGTAATTATAAAACCATAATGCATTTGATACATTGCTTTTCCTTGAAGCTGCTTGGCTTTTTTGTTATAGGCATCTCCAGTAGGGCGTAAGTGTTTTACGTTTAAACCATCTAAGGTGATTACTTCAAATCCATGATACTGGGTTAGCAGTTCGTCTACCGTATCCCATCCCATAGCATTCTTAAGTCCCCCAATTGCTTTAAAACATGTGTTAGAATAGGCTTTAAATGCTCCGCGTACATGTTTTTTATGCATCGGGTGGTTAAGTTGCCATTCGCCTAGTTTATTTTTCTCAAAAACAAATCCACCAGCAACACCTGCAGTACTGTTTGTTTTAAATACAGTGGCTATTTCGGAAAAATAGTTTGTAGGCAGTATAAGGTCTGCGTCTAATTTTACGATAAAGTCATACTCTTCATCTAATAGCGCTAAACCTTTAGTAAAGGCATTAATAACTTTACTGCCTGGCATATGTTCCGTAGACGAAGTCGTATTCAGTTTTGTAATAAAAGGACAATTAGTAGTGAATTTATCGATTATCGCTTCCGTATTATCGGTAGAGTTATCGTTAACAATAATTACTTTTTTAGGCAGAAGAGTTTGTGATATTAGAGATTGTAAAGTCCCTTCTAAAAAGTCTTGTTCATTGTGCGCGGGAATAACTACGTAATATTTCATTGAAATAATTAATACTTGGTGTAAATATCCAACTAAAATTCTGCTTTAGGAAGGAGATGATTTGCTCAAATTTCATTTTTTTTCAGTGAGATTTCATTTTTTTTATACAAAATATCGGATTAAAAACCTTTTTTTTCGATGAAATACATCTTTTTAGTAAAAACCTATGATTTTTTATTAGTTATGCTCTAGGAATAAATAGTGAATTTTGTCGAAGATATTAACCCCTTTATCGAATTAGTTATGAAAAATAATTTAACCTACAACGTGTTTTTTGCAACAATGATTGCATTTTCATGCTACACTATTCAAGCACAAGATTCTGACACGAATAGAATGTCAAAATCAGAAAAAATAGAAAACACGAAACGAAAAGAAAATTTTAATACTCTAAAGAGTTTAGGATATTCAGAAAAAGAAATTTATGAAGATTTGGGTAATGCCAATTTTTTAAGTGAGAATTATGAGACGGCATTACACTGGTACACAAAACTTTTTAAGTTAAGTGATGGAGCAGGAGTGCGTGATAGTTATGTAGAGCGTTACCAATTTGCAATTGAAAAGACAGGCAATCAAAAAGCATCAAAATTTTCAAATGATAAAAATTGGGTTGCCGCTGTAAAATCAGAATATTATGAAGAAAAATCAAGGGATAATAAATTCAATGATTTTTATATCAATCCAACAGCAAGTAAAAAGTCTATAGAAGAATTTGTGGCTAGAGAGACTAAATCTTCAATAACGTCAGAAAATCAAATAGATACTAAACAAGAAGAATTGCAGATTGCAATTACACCAGATGGTACGGCTGCATACTTTACGAAGGCTATATATGTTAAACCAGAATATGGTGTATTTTCAAAAAAAGAATTAGTACATAAAATATTTAAAGCAGAAAAAGTATCGGGACAATGGAAAACGGTTGAAGAAGTAGCTTTAGGGCCTAAGAATTCTTCTTCTATGCATCCAGCGATTTCAGAAGACGGTAAACGCTTATTTTTTGCATCAGACATGCCAGGTACATTTGGTAAGTTTGATATCTATGTAGCAGATTTAAAATCAAACGGTAAGTTTGGTGCTGTTAAAAATTTAGGAAAGAAAGTCAATACAAATGAGAATGATTTGTATCCAAATATTGTGGGAGGGACTTCGCTATTTTTCGCCTCAAATGGGCATAAAGGCTATGGGGGACTAGATGTTTTTATGGTGGAAGTAGCTAATAACAAGGTTGGCGCTTCTGTCAACCTTGGTAGTCCCATTAACAGTTCAAAAGATGAATTCTCCTTAGATATTATGAATAAAAACGGAACGGGTTATGTGATAATCAACCGTGGAGAAGATAAAGGCGCTGTAGAGCGTGTAGCATTCAGTTATTCTAAATCAGGACGTAGTTTTACCCCAGAAACTAAAGATGATGGCATATTAGAAGCCATGAATACAGAGTCTAAAATAAATTATGCGACCTCAATATTTGAAGATAAGTAGTCCCAACTGCTAATAAGATAATATATAATACTCCCCAAGGTATTAGCGATTACAACAAAAACCCCACAAAAATCCCCAAAGATGAACAACGTAACTAACATATCGAACAAAATTACACTGGTACTTATATTCATAGTAATGATGAGTTTCCAGTCTGTAATTGGTCAAGAAGAGGCCGCTGCAAATTTTGGTACAAAAACAACGTACCATAATCAATTGTTCTTTAACAGATTCTTAATTAATCCTACTTTTTCATTAGTAAGAGAGAACAAATCTTATATCAATATTTTACACAGAAATCAATACAGTACTTTTGAAGACAATAATCAAAATTATTTTATAGGTTTTAGTAATAAAATTAATGACCATACGGCATTAGGTTTAGGGGTATACAGCCAATGGTCAGGGGTAGTTCAAGAATTTGGGTTCAATGCAAATTATGCAACGTCAGTGCAATTAGGGGATAAAAGCAGCTTGACGTTTGGAACAAATGTTACTTATTTTAGTGATGGTTTAGATAGAAACCGTGTAATAGCAGATGAAAATGATCCTCAATTAGCGCAAACTAAAAAAGAAAGTAAAATAGCGATTCAGCCAGGGGTTACTTTATCTATAGGAAAATTTGATTTTAGTGTCTATGCACAAGATTTATTTAAATACAACCAATCTACAAATGAGTTTTTAACCAACTTTAATGATAAGAGTATTAAGGCAGCGTTACAGTATACGCACACCATGGGCACAACAAGGGGGTTGTTTGCAAATGGGAGGTTTACACCAATGTTACAAGTTGCACGTAATAGTGATAATAGCTTTACGTATGTAGGATCAATGGTTTTAGAGCTGCCTAAGTATGGTTGGTTACAAACAACGTTTGATGCAGATTATGGGCTTTCTGCAGGGTTTGGTTTTAATTTAAGTGATAAAATGTCTTTGGGGTATTTAATGGAAAAGGATGTGGCTAATACGGAAGCAGATTTGGGGTGGAATCATGAAGTTTCCGTAGCCTACACTTTTAAGAACAATAAAAAGACGTTAGCAGATTATGTAGATAATTCTCAAGATAGCAAAGTAGATGCTATTATTAGAAACTATGAAGAGCAGATCCTTAGATTAATGTCTGCTCAAGAAAAGCAAACGAAAGAATCTGAAATTGATAATGCTGTTGATGATGCTGATAATGCTGCTCCAGTAAAATCTAATAAAAAAGGGATTCCAAAGAAAAGTAGAAAAACAATAGAAAGAGGTGCTGGTTCAAGTGGAATGGCAGTAAATGATGTTGTAGAAGATGTAAACTCGTTAGCATATGAAAACAGCTTAGTATTAGATGAATTGATCTATCGACTAGATTCTTTAGAGTCTACAAGAAATCAAGAGTTTGAAAGAAGGTTTGACGATATTGTTAGAGTGTTAAAAAATGAAATTAGAACAGCTAGTACTTCAGGTACAAATAATGCAGCATACAATAATCCTAATGAATTAATTGCAGCTTCTAAAGCAGAAATTAAGAAAACCTATGCTATTAATAACGACCACGCTAAAAAAGATTACAAAGAATTATCGATTAAAGTTTTAAACGAAGCAGATATTGTTGGAGTAAAAACGGGATATTATGTAATAGCAAATGTGTATAAGACAGAAAAGTATTTAAATGCATTTATGAAAAACCTTCAGAACAGAGGCTTAAATCCACAGAAATTCTTCAATAAAGAAAACGGATTGTTTTATGTGTATTTAGCTGATTACGAAGTTAAGCAAGAAGCAGAAACAGCTTATGTTTCTAATTTAAACGGAAAATATAATGATGAAAAGTGGATCATGCAGGTAGATACTATGAATTCTACTGCTACAGCAGTGAACATGTATGAAGACTAAAGAATTATAATTACATATTTGGGATAGTACGCTTTAATTGGGAAAATAAATACTATTGAAATTACTAAGATTGGTAAGACAGTCTCTGTAATTTCGATAGTTTTTTGCGTTTAAGCCCTCTTTTTTTAGGTTGTAAATAATTTTTCGACCAAATGCACTCCTTTGTAAAAACCCTTATTTAATTGAAATACATGTGGTTATAGATGAAATGCTATGTAGTTCATCGAAAGACAATTTTACGTAGGAAAAGTATTACTAATTTTTACTAGGTTTGTAGAATAATTATATAAATTTAGAATATGTAATAACAAATAGTTATTGCTTTTTAAAAGAACTTTTAGCATAATTATTAAGTTAAACCTAAAAAAAAGCCTATTAAATAATTTTACATTTTCCCAAATCCCCCAAATAAATGAAAACTAACATAAACCTACAGTTTCCTCATAGAGGACAGTACACTCTTTTTCAAAAATTTAGCGAAAGTCTTTTTGATTTCTTCTTAGAAATTAAACAAATAAAAGCACATGAACTTCAGTTCTATTGGCGCTAAATTTTTATTCCAAACATTATTAATTGCTGATTTTAAGGCATTTAACTGTAAGATGTAGATCTTGAGATAGTCCCCCTTAACTTAAGATTAAAAATTTTATAACTACGATATAAGGATAATTACCCCTAATTATTCCACATAGTATAGTGTCTTTTTTTAGCGATTTATTTAAAACAAATTTTAATTGTTGATGTCTTTTAATGCCCAAACATGAAGGATGTTGATCCCCAAAAACCCCCACAATATGCAATCAAATGTTCTAAAAATTATGATCATAGATAACGATAAACAATTTCACAAAGGTTACCGTTACTTCTTTGAAACCTACACAGATTATGCACTCGCTGGTATATATACTTCAGTGAATGATGCCCTACAACAATTTAACTCCGTAATGCCTGATATTATTGTATCAGAAGTAGCAATTCCAGACTTAAATGGTATTGATGCTATTCAATATTTCAGAAAATTAAAGGCAGACATAAAAGTTATCATGCTAAGTGCAGATAGCGATTTTGAACAAGTAAAAAAAGCATTTAAAAATCAAGCCAACGGCTACTTAACAAAACCTCTTACTAATGCTAGGCTTCACCACGCTTTAGATTCTATAAAGTTTGAAGGTGCAGCGATGAGTCATGATATTGCCTCAAAGTTAATCTCTATGTTTCAAAGTAAATCATACGATTCTTTTTCCAAGAGAGAAAATCAAATTATAGAATTCCTTTGTCAAGGAAGTACTTATAAAATGATTGCAGAACGCTTATTTATTACAGCAAGTGCTGTTAATTTCCATATACAGAACATCTATGTAAAGCTTAATGTAAACTCTAAATCTGAAGCTTTGGTTAAGCTAAGAGAGATGGAGCTGAAAGAAGCTTGCTAGTTCATACAATTTAATTTCAGTTTGATTACTTTTTTGGGTAGTATGCCAGTACTACCTGGAAAAGTTTTTTTATTTACTTAAATTATCTGCTAAATGTTGCGCTAAAGCCACCATGGTTAGAGTTGGATTCCATGAAGCACCAGTGGGCCATAAGGCAGCACCTGTAACATATACATTTTCAACTTTTTTTACCTTGTAATTTACGTCTACGACACCTTCATCTTTTTTATCACTGATCCAAAGTGTTGATGCTTCATGCACTAAGGCAGGAACTCTATAGCTTTTGTCTGTAGGTCTTCTGTTTTCCCATTTTTTAGTTATAGTATCCCAATACTCCACCATTTTTTTTCCTTCAGGCGATATTATTTCTTCTAAGGTTTCAAAAGTAGTTGTGTCCATAGAATCCCATACTTTCATATCATTACGATTAGCAATGACTTGTAAAGTAGCATTAGTTGTTGGGTCTAAATCTGCATTTTTTAAAAACCAGTTTTCTTCATTGTTATAATCTAACTCTCCGAGAGTAGCACAAACAAATACGACATAATCTTTTGAATCTAATAGTTGTTCTTTAGTTGCAGTGGCCACGACATCTGGCATATTAATTAATGCAGTTTTGATATTTTTAATCGGATTTTTATCTGATAATGCGGTTAGTTGAATGTGAAACTGACCTTCATGGCCTCTTTCAGGGTTTACACCTGCAATATAAAATGCGCCTAACTCTAATTCGGCTAAGTCCTTGGAAAATTCAAAATGTACTCTTGGGATTCTAGCAATGATTGCAGAAACAAAATGTGATGTAAATCGTTTTCCTACGTTTTCTAGCGCAGGAAAAGAATTTTGAATCAACGTGGTAGGAGGCATAGTTCCCATAGCAAGTATTAATTTGGCTTCTCCTATATTAAGAATACCCCTTGAGGTATCTAGTGCCGTTGGATAATTGTCTTGGGCTATTATTTTGCTAACAAGGCAATTTGTGACTATATGTACTAAAGCGCCTTTTTCTTTTTTAAACAATTCTTTTTGCCTTTCTGCGATCTCTAAAAGTTTTCCCGGCACGGAGAATTTGGAAAAATCTAAGTCTACTACGTCTGGAGTTTTTACAGCTAAAGGCGCAGCAAAAGTTCTTGTAATTTCTTTAATTTTTGTATAATTTTCATTTAACTTTTGTTGAATCTCCTTTTGTAGTACACCATATACTGGTTTACTTTTAATTGGAGAGTCAATTTGATCCGTTGGTACTACATTTAAGAGTTTTTCCGCTGTAGCAAAATAATTATGAGCGTTGGCAATGACTTCTTTTGGCCAATTAATCATTTCTTCTTTAGTGGGTCTAGGGCACCAAGCACTCCATAAAGTAGAACGGCCACCAAAAAATGGCAACATGCCATGCTGCCATTTGATATATTCGCCTTCAGTGGTTTTTTTAGACAAAGTCCAAGGGTATGTTTCACTTAAACCTCCAAGTGTCTGTTTATACGGTAAAGGTAAATTTTGAAAGTGCTCAGGTAAAAAGTATTCTCCACGCTCCAAAATAAGAATTTTAGCAAATGGATTTTTGGATAATGTTCTTTCTACGAATGCAAGACAGCAAAAACTAGAGCCCACAACTATAAAATCAAACTGCTCCGTTTCTTGTATTTTTTTCCAATCAGACTGAGTGGTGAAAAACACATGATTCATTACATCTTGGCCTGTTGGTTGTTGAGGTCCTGGTGTTGGAAAGCCATAATTATAATTTGCCCTACTATCGTTTTTCTCCATATGTATAAAGTTGCCGTTTAAAATCTACAATAAATATAGGCATAAGATGAACTAAAGGTGGTCTATACTATAATTATGGCTTTTAAACTTTAATAGAATTATTTTGCATACGCACCAGAAGAATAGGTGAGTTCATAACTGTGCGTATAAATCTCGAATACAATCCCAAACGGATCTTCTACATAACACATTTTAAAAGGTTTGTCTTTTGGGTAATATTCACGAATAGGCATTCTTTGTTTTCCTCCATGTTCTTTTACCTTTTCTACCAAACCTTCGATATCTGGGTCTTGTATGCAAAAATGGAAAAGTCCTGTATTGAACGGACTAAATTCTGGCGCTTCTTTAATGCCTTGCGGAAATGAAAATAATTCGACTCCGATGCCATCAGATGTCGCTAAATGGGCAATCTCAAAAGTTTCCCAAGCATCACCAAATACATCGATACACATTTGTCCAATAGCGGTATCTGTTTCTTTGGTAACGGTAGAGGGTTCCATGATTACGTACCAGCCCATCACTTCCGTATAAAAGCTAACGGCCTTTTTAATGTCTGGAACAGTAATGCCTATATGTGAAAACGATTTTGGATATTCTTTTTTAGTGGTCATAAGATTAATTTTAAGACAAAATAAATCTATATTTGCCTTAAATGTAATAACTTACCTAAAAGTTGCTTAGTTACCCAAACGAGTAAATTGCTGATTTATAGTTATTTAATATATGTTAAATGAATGCTAATTATTGTCCGCTAGATTATACCATGAATTTAATTGGTACCAAATGGAAGCCAATTGTGTTGTTCCATTTATTAGAAGGAGCAGAGCGATCCGGAGTTTTACAGAAGAAAGTTCCTGGAATTTCTAATAAAATGTTCACACAAACAGTTAGAGAATTGGAAAAAGACGGATTGATTTCTAGAAAAATATATCCAGTGGTACCCCCTAAGGTAGAATATGCTTTAACGGCTAGGGGAAAATCATTAGAAGCTATATTAAAAAGCTTAGATCAATGGGGCATAGAAGATAAAAAAGCGTTTTAATAGGCAGCTATAATGGTTCAACCAGTTATTGAACCATTATAGTTTGTCTAAAATTAATTTTACTGGTCTAAGGTAATTATTAGCTCCTCTTTAACAACTCCTTTTCCTCCAGCCATGAGTTGTGTGATCTTACCTTTTTCAATATTTAAATCGACAATAATTAAACTAGGAGATGGGCTATCCATAAAATTTCCTTGTTGAATCATAAATCTTCTTTTGTCTATAGACATCACGTCATATAGATAGCTCGCTAGGGGCCCAGCAGCCATGCCTGTAGCTGCTTCTTCAGAAATACCATAACTAGGTGCAAACATTCTTGTGGTTGCATCGCTTTCTACATTTGATGAGGTAGGTGTAAACGCATAATACCCTACAGCCTCTAATTCAATACTAATTTTTTTAATAAGCGCTAAATTGGGTTTCAGGTTTTTTAAGGCTTTAGTTGTTTTAACAGGGATAAGTACAAATGAATTACCGGTGTTAACAAGTTGTATGGAAGTATTGGGTAGAAGATCAGCTGTATCGAGTCCTACTGATTTTAAAATAGCGGCTTTATAATTTTCTAAGGAAGCATATTTTGGAGCTCGTTGTTCCATAAAAGCATTTTCCCCAATTATTCTAATGCCTCGGCTACCGTCTATTGTTTCTTTCGAGGAGGTATTCCCTTTTAGTAATCCTTGTTGCTTTAGGTAAGAGAAAGTAGCAACAGTTGCATGTCCGCAATGGGCTATTTGTTTTGTGGGCGTATAAAAGTCTAATTTAAAAGCATCCGTTTTAGAGCTTGAAACAAATGCTGTTTCAGAGAGTCCTACTTTTTGAGCAATTTCTAATTTATTTCTAATGCTTAGCTCGCCTGCATTCAAAACTACCCCTGCGGGGTTTCCGCCTTTGTTATTTGCTACAAAGGCATTAATGATCTGTACTTTAATTGTTTTTGATTGGTCCATTTTATCTTCTTTTAAAGGTATATTTAATGGACGTAGGTAGTTTTAAAAAGACGTAATTAATCTTGTTTTTTTTCAAAGTTTAATAACTTACCAGAACTATCAGCCTCAAGATTAGGACAATCTAAAATAGTGTTTTTAAGAATTTCTCTCGCTTTTTGGACTCTAGATTTTGTTCCTGAATAAGATATTTTCAAGTGCTCTGCTAGTTCTTTCTGGGTGTAGTTTTGAAAAGCTGTTAAAAGAATCACTTCTTGATGTGTTGCAGAAAGTAATTTTATTTTTTGATTGATACAGGTGCTTAGGTTTGAATATTTAAAATTGTCAACCTCACTTTCAGCAATGTCAACATTTTCTAAGCTGATATTTTTTGATGTTGTTTTTCGAAAATGATCAATAATAGTATTTCTCGTAATTTGATAGACCCAACTTGTGAGTTTGGAGGAGTGCTTTAATTGATGAATTTTTGTTTGGACTTTTATGAATACTTCTTGATGTAGGTCTTTTGCGAGTTCTTCATCTTTTAATTGTGACAGCATAAACGCAAATAATTCCTCATTAAGGTCAGCCCAAATTATATTTATGTCATTTTTCAAAATCGTGAATTTATCTTGCTCTATGAGGTTAGATCACTTAAAGATAGGTAATTATTCTTACCTAATGTCATATAATATACAGGGTATAAAAAAGCCAAAAGAGAAAGGGCTAATAGAAACTTCAATTCAATATTAAGAAAAGCTTTACAGACCAAAAAAATTAAAACAGACCCAATAATAAGAGGCATTACTAAACTTCCGTATTTAAAGCCTGCCAATTTAAATGTTTTAGTTTCGTCTTTGGTAAAGTTAATTTGGATTTTTTCACTTCTTCGATTATTAATTTTGGCAACGATTTCGTGGGTTCCTGGTTCAAGATCAAAGGTTAACGTTTTACCATTGTCAAGAATTCCTTTTTGTACACCATCAATATAGAAGTCTATTTGTCGGGCTTTATTGTTCCATTCAGAAGTACGTTCTACTATTAATTTTGGCATAGTTATTTTAAAATAAAGAAAATATTTGGTTGTAAGGTACTGGAAAAATGAGTAGGGTATTGAAGGCTAAAAATAGTTATATGCGTTCTGCGTAAACCATATAATATCTAGGGGTAAATTTTCTAAGTAAGGGTCTAAAGCCTATTTTATGGACAGGATTCGTAAATTTAATACGGTCTACAATTTTCCAACCTGCTTTTTCTAAGAGCCAATCAAACTGCCAATCCTCAAATTCATGATAATGACGGTCCCATTTATCCGTTTTACTCTGGTAGGCTGGTGAGAACCATAATCGCATAGGAATACTGGCAACCAATTTATCAGCCTTTATCTCACGTAAAACATTAAATGGAGCTATGAGGTGCTCAAATATTTCAAAAGCTGTCACGACTTCCGCATCAGAAGAAACGACTGAAGAAAAGTCTAAGTCTAAATCTTCACCACCTGTATTTTTCACCTTAAAACCACGTTCCGTCATTATTTTTGAAAACGGATTTTCTACTCCTAAATCAAGAATAGATTGCGAAGTAGTTACATGTTTTTGTAAAAAGCTTAAAGTATGCTCAAATCGCTTATTCGGAAACGTGTTTTCGTACATGTAAAAAAAGGCTGTTAGTGTCTGTAAACAATGGCATTTATATTCATTCCTGCGCCAACGCTTGCAAATATAACAACATCTCCTTTTTCTATAGCCTGATTTTCTATTTTTCCGTGCTTCACCATATCAAATAAGGTAGGAATTGTAGCTACGGAACTATTTCCATTCTCTCTAATATTCATGGGCATAATACCTTCTGGCATTTCCATCCCATAAGATTTGTAAAAACGTTTTACAATCGCTTCATCCATTTTTTCATTCGCTTGGTGAATGAATATTTTTTTAACATCGGTAATTGCAACTCCACTGCTATCTAAGCAATCTTTCATGGCTTGCGGTACATTTGTTACTGCAAATTCATAGATTTTACGGCCATGCATTTTGATGTAGTTGGTGTCTGTTGTATTTTCTTTGGAATAAGAAGGGCCAAAAAATAAGTAGTTCGCTTCATCATAGGCGTAGGTAGCAGAAGCATGTGCTAATATTTCTCCGTTTTTATCAGAAGCTTCAATAATTGTAGCTCCAGCACCATCGGCATAAATCATAGAATCACGATCGTAATCGTCTACAATTCTAGAAAGAGTTTCTGCGCCAATAACCAAGCATCTTTTAGCAATACCACTTTTAATAAATGCATTGGCTTGTATCACCCCTTCAATCCATCCAGGACATCCAAACAGAAGATCATAAGCAACGCATTTTGGATTTTTTATTTTTAAACTATGTTTAACACGTGTCGCTAAACTAGGTAAGGTATTTCCTTGAGACGTACCATGTTTTACATCGCCAAAATTATGTGCGAAGATGATGTAATCTAAAGTTTCTTTATCAATTCCTGCATCAGCAATTGCTTTTTCAGCAGCAAAAAATGCAATGTCAGAAGTATTTAAATCATCCGTGACATAACGGCGTTCTTCAATACCGGTAATGGCTTTAAATTTTTCTATTATTACTTCGTTAGAATGCGCAAATGCGGTTCCATCAGTATTTAAAAATGTGTGGTTGTTAAAGCTGCTATTAGCTGTTAAAACAGGTGGTATATATGATCCTGTTCCTGTAATTCCGATTTTCATTTTTGGTGTTCTTTAAATCTGCACGAAGTTACTAAAAAATCAAAGAGTTGTTATGCATGCATAATAAAATAAATGATGTTCAACCTAGTTATTATTTTAAAATATAGAAATAAAAAAAGCCTCTTCATAGTATTGAAGAGGCTCAAAGCATTGATTTTATTGGTGTTTTTACGCTTCCATATAGGCTTCAATAGGAGCACAAGTACAGATTAAATTACGATCTCCATATGCATCGTCAACACGTCTAACCGATGGCCAGAACTTATTATCAGATACAAACTCTAATGGGAACGCAGCTTTCTCTCTGCTGTATGGAAATTTCCATGCATCTGCTGTAACCATTTTTAAAGTATGTGGTGCATTTTTAAGTACATTATCTACATCCTCAGCAGAAGCTTCATCAATTTCTTTTCTAATAGAAATCATGGCGCTACAAAAACGATCTAATTCTGCTAAGCCTTCACTTTCTGTAGGCTCTATCATTACTGTTCCCGCAACAGGGAAAGAAACAGTAGGTGCGTGGAAACCATAATCCATTAGGCGTTTTGCAATATCCGTAACTTCAATTCCGTTTTGTTTAAAGGGTCTGCAATCTAAAATCATTTCGTGTGCAGCTCTACCTTTTTCTCCAGTATATAGCACTTCATAATTTCCGCTTAGACGATGTTTGATATAGTTAGCGTTTAGAATTGCAATTTCTGTAGAATGTCTTAGTCCTTGTTCGCCTAACATTTTTATATAGCCGTAAGAGATTAAGCATACTAAAGAGCTCCCCCAGGGCGCAGCAGAAATAGCACTAATGGCTTTTTCGCCTCCAGTTTTGATCACAGGGTTACCTGGTAAAAAGGGTACTAGTTGTTTTGCAACGCAGATAGGACCAACTCCTGGTCCGCCACCACCATGAGGTATTGCAAAGGTTTTATGTAGATTTAAGTGGCAAACATCTGCACCAATAGTAGCAGGATTTGTTAGTCCTACTTGCGCATTCATGTTGGCACCATCCATATATACTTGTCCGCCGTTATCGTGAATCAGTTTAGTAATATGTTTTATAGAGGATTCAAAAACACCGTGTGTAGAAGGGTAAGTAACCATTAGGGCAGCAAGATTATCTGCATGTTTTGCTACTTTCTCTTCTAAATCTGCAACGTCAATATTTCCTTTTTCATCGGTTTTTGTAACCACTACTTTCATTCCGGCCATCACTGCAGAAGCAGGATTTGTACCATGAGCAGAAGCAGGAATTAAGCAAATGTTTCTGTGGCTATCATTACGAGATTCGTGGTAGGCACGGATCACCATTAAACCGGCATATTCTCCTTGTGCACCAGAATTTGGCTGTAATGAAGTACCTGCAAATCCTGTGATAATATTTAAGTCGACCTCCAATGCTTTTAGCATTGTTTGGTAGCCTTCTGCTTGCTCAATTGGAGCAAAGGGATGAATGTTTCCCCACTGTGCTGAACTTAATGGAAGCATTTCAGAAGCAGCATTTAATTTCATGGTGCATGAACCTAATGAAATCATAGAATGATTTAAGGCTAAATCTTTACGCTCTAATTTTTTAATATACCGCATCATTTCAGTTTCCGAATGATACGAATTGAATACTACATTTTCTAAAAATGGCGAAGTTCTTTGAGATACAGGAGCAATTGCTGATAGGTCTTTTACTACATCAATAGCAATAACATCTTTATCTAAAGCTTCCGCGAAAATTGCAACAACTTTTTGAAGATCTTCTAAAGAGGTAGCTTCATTTAATGCAATAGAAATTGTTTGGTCATCACTGTATAAAAAGTTAACCTCATTTTTCTCCGCAACCGGCTTCACTAATGTCGCATCCGCTTTAACCGTAATGGTATCAAAATAAGAGGTGTTAATTTGGTATACGCCTAATTGCTCTAAAGCATCCGCGAGTGTTGCCGCAGAAGTATGTACTTTTTTAGCAATATATTTTAAACCTTTAGGACCATGATATACCGCGTACATTCCTGCCATAACGGCTAATAAAACTTGTGCGGTACAAATATTAGAGGTTGCTTTGTCGCGTTTAATATGTTGCTCTCTAGTTTGTAATGCCATACGCAATGCAGGATTGCCATCCGTATCTTTAGTAACTCCAATAATACGGCCAGGAATACTTCTTTTGTACGCATCTTTGGTGGCGAAAAAGGCAGCATGTGGCCCACCATATCCTAAAGGAATTCCAAAGCGTTGTGTGGTACCTACCACAACATCAGCACCAAATTCTCCTGGAGGTGTTAAAAGGGTTAAGCTTAGGATATCTGCTGCAACCGCAACTTTAATTTCTTGTTCTTTTGCTTTAGCTATAAAACTAGCATAATCATTTACCTGCCCATGTTTGCCAGGGTATTGTAAAATAGCGCCGTAAAAATCAGCACCAAATTCAAAAGTTTCATGGTTGCCAATCACTAATTCTATATCCAAAGGAATAGCTCTTGTTTTTAGTAGCGAAAGTGTTTGTGGCAATATTTCTTCAGAAACAAAAAACTTAACAACATTATTTTTCTTTTGTTCCCTGCTTCGTACTTCATACAACATGGTCATTGCTTCTGCCGCAGCAGTACTCTCATCTAAGAGTGATGCATTTGCCAATTCCATACCTGTTAAATCACAGATCATGGTTTGGAAATTAAGCAATGCCTCTAATCTTCCTTGAGCAATTTCTGCTTGGTAAGGGGTGTATGCCGTGTACCATCCTGGATTTTCAAGAATATTTCTTTTAATTACAGAAGGCGTTAAGCTTTCATGGTATCCTAAACCGATATAGGTAGTAAATACTTTGTTTTTTTCAGAAAGATTTTGAAGGTGTTCTAAAAACTTATGTTCACTCATTGGCGCTTCAAGCGCAAGTGGTGTTTTTAAACGAATATCATTCGGAATGGTCTCGTAAATTAGTTGTTCTAGGTTTTCAACACCCACTGTTTTAAACATGTGTTGAAGGTCTTCTTCTCTTATGCCGATATGGCGCGATGCAAACACGTCTGTTTTCATTAAGTATGCAGTTTTTCTTAGAATTAGTCGCACAAAAATAATGATTAATTTGCTCAAAATAGGTTATTTAGACTCCTGTATATTTAAAGTTTTGAACTAAAAAGGAAGGTTATAAACAGTTTGTTTATTTTTGTTTGATGAAGTATGCAAAACGTCTTTTCGATTTTTATTTAGATGCTAGTATTCACGTTGCTTTTGCAGTACTTGCTCTTATGGAAGTTACGGCTATATTGTTGAACATTTCTATCGATCGTCACTTGAAGTTTTTGGTATTTTTTGGTACGATGACTGCCTACAATTTTGTAAAGTATGGGGTAGAAGCAAAGAAATATATATTGGTTGCCAACCGATACCATAAGAACATTCAGTTTTTTAGTATCATAGCTTTAATTATTGCCTGTTACAGCGCTTTTTATTTAAATGAAAATGAATTGTATTTAATGGTAGGCTTATTTTTTTTAACAGGTTTATATGCTGTTCCGTTATTGCCGCATACTAAAAATTTAAGAAATTTAGCGGGACTCAAAGTTTTTATCGTCGCATTAGTTTGGGCAGGAGTTACGGTAGTATTGCCTAGTTTTGAAAAACCAAATGTTATTCTTTGGGATGTGGCTATCGAAGTAATACAACGTATTTTGCTAGTTCTAATACTGCTTGTGCCTTTTGAAATCAGGGATCTAAAATACGATGCTGCTGCTCTAAAAACCATTCCACAACGTTTTGGAGCACATAAAACACTGGTTTTTGGTGGTTTTTTAGCAATTATACTTTATGGTTTAACCTTTTTAAAAGAAGATTTAACCCCATTAGATGCTATTACAAAAGGTGTTTTGTTCCTAATATTAGGACATATAATGCTGTATACTAAAAAGAACCAAAACAAATATTATGCTTCTTTTTGGGTAGAAGCAATTCCAATTTTCTGGTGGATTTCTATACTTTTAGTAGAAATAGGGATTTAAATGCTATTCTTTAAATCATTCTTCATTTTCTCTTTATCTAATTCAGATAAATTTGTAAGCTTCGCTTTATCACATAAGGACGTAAGCTGTGTATTTTTTTTAGTGTGTACTGAACAAAATTTACAGAAAAGAATATGAAATTTTAATTTTACTTTTTCAACAAAAGTAGCTTCTTCATATTGGGCTTTATCACAAATAAGTGCAGCTTTTTCGCAGGAAATCATATATTAAACCAATTTTGATTAAGGCAATCCATCAAGGCTGTTCTTGACCTATGAATCATTACCCAAAGATTTGACGGATTAATTTCTAATTCATTACAAATATCTTCAGTACTTATTCCTTGAATTGTTTTCATTTTAAAAACTTGGCCCTGTTTTTTTGGTAATTTACTAATGCAATCATGGATAGCAGAACCTAATTCTTCATTTTCAATACCGTCGTTTTCTAATATACTAAAGGGATCGGCTACTTGCTCTTCTAACCAATCGCCATCACTATCAACACTAGAATTATAGGTCATTCTTACCTCGGCCTTACCTTTATTCGAATTAATTTTTCGATAATGATCAATGACTTTTCGTTTAAGAATAGAGATTAACCAAGTACGTTCTGCAGCTTCTCCTTTAAAATTTTTAGCAGATTTTAATCCGGCTAAAAAAGTTTCTTGAACAATGTCTTTGGCTATTTCGGCATCACTAACACGGATTACTGCATAGTTAAATAAGTAATCGGCATATTGGTCTACCCATGTATCTGGATGCAATGAATGTGATGTCATATACTTTTTTAGAGTTCTCAAAGCTACTTAATTTTTTTAACAACGATTATTGTACATTTAACTTTTAAATATATTTTATGAAATATTCAGTATTGTTCGCCTTTTTAGCGTTTTTAAATTATGGTTGTTCGCAAATAAAATCAAAACCTATCACAGAAGTTTCACAAGATGAACTTAAAAATGTCACTTTACTAGATGTAAGAACACCTGATGAGTTTAATGCAGGGCATTTAAATGATGCTTTGAATATCAATTGGTTTGATGCTGATTTTCAGACACAAATATCGGAACATGTGGCTAAGGATAAAACGGTATATGTGTATTGTAAGGTAGGTGGCCGCAGTGCTAAAGCAGCCGATAAGTTGACTGCTTTAGGATATACCGTTGTAAATCTAGAAGGTGGATATGATACCTATATAAAGGCAAAGGACTAGCCTATATTAAATCTTCTAAGGCACCTTTTATAGTGTTGAATTTAAATTTGAATCCTGCATCGGTTAATTTTTGAGGAATTACATTTCTACTTTTTAAAATAAGTTCAGTTTCTGTTTTAATGAGTCGTGCGCCAATTTCCAACAGGAACTTAGGAAGGGGAATCCCAAATGGAATTTTTAATTGTTTACGGATAGTTTTCATTAAAAATGAATTGGTAACAGGTTCTGGAGCAACACTGTTTACAGCACCAATTAAGTGATCGTTTTCTATGATAAAGTTGATGCTTTCTAAAAAGTCATCACAGTGAATCCAACTAAATTGCTGGTTTCCTTTACCTTGTTTACCGCCAAAGCCCATTTTTGCTAATTGTACAATAGGAACCAGCGCTCCGCCATTTTTAGCCAATACAATAGAGGTGCGTAAGGCTACTTTTCGGGTGTTAGGTGTGATACTCGCATAAAACGCTTCCTCCCAAGCTTTGGCAACAGCAACAGAAAACCCTGTACCAATTTCACCCGTTGCTTCGTCCATTTGTTGATCTAAGGAGTGTCTGTAGATTGTGGCTGTAGAAGAATTGATCCATACTTGCGGCGGATTTTTACTTTTAGTAATTACTTCGCCCAATATTTTGGTAGCGTCTACACGAGAATCCATAATTAGTTTTTTATTTTTAGGGGTATACCGGCAATCTACAGAGCGCCCTGCCATATTGATGAGTACCTCACAAGACCTAAATTCTTCTTGCCAAGCGCCAAGTGTTTTTCCATCCCAAGTTACATAGCGACACCCATTTTTGGTTTCGGTAGTACCTCGTGTAAGAATAACAATATCCGTAAATTTTGTAGTAAAATAGCTAGCAATCTCTTTTCCTAGAAAACCAGAACCGCCAGCAATAATTAATTTTTTCATGGGTAATTTATTTAGTACAGGTAATGATATAATAACCAAAGCTACGCATGTGTAGCCCTGTAAGCAGTGCATAAAATGAGCCTTTCAAATTATGGAAACTTTCTTTTTTTAAGTGCTTGTTTTGAAATAAACTTTTGAGGGCAAAACCTAAAATTGCAAACGGTACATGTAGTACCGAAGGGGCAACTCTAAAGGAGGCGTCTTCCACCTCAACTTTAGAAAAACCTTGATCTTTTAAATCTTGTACAACAGTAGTTATGGTTCCTAGCCTTTCTAAACTCCAGTGGTTGCAAAGTTTTTGGTAAGCATAGTTCCCACCATGACATAGTTCCTCTTCATTTATCTTTAAAAAGGCATCTGTAATAACAAGTTTCCCATTTGGTTTTAAAATACGGTACGCTTCTTTGAATGATTGATTGCTATGACCAGAGTGACAGAAGCTTTCTATTGCGGTCGCAACATCAAAAAAATTAGCGTTAAAGGAGGTTTGATTATAATTCTGCTTAAGAATAACTCCTTTCATTTTTTTAAGTAAATGGTTTCCTTTTTTGACTTGAAAATTTGATAAGGTAACCCCGAAAGCCGATAATTTTTCATGTCTATTTAATGCATACCGCATGGTGCCGCCCATACCACAGCCTAAATCTACAAGGGTATTTGATGTAGTAGAAAGTGCTAATTTCTTAAGTACTTGATTGTTCATCTCATTTAGCATGGAGTCCCTTTTAAACGGGTTGGTTTTAAAAGGAATAAAATAGCCAAAATGCATGTTGTAGTCCGTACTCCAAAACTTATAATCTGCGGTAGCACCATTATAAAAACTGACCATCTCCATACGGTTTTGAGTAGTTTTAGGTGTGGTAATTTCTGATAGATTTAGTAGTGTGGTTTCCATAGATGAGCTTTTAAAGATTAAAAAATTGAATACAGTTTACGAGTAGTAACCAAGTAAATACGATAGCAAAAAGAGTAAAGAGTCCGTTCATAAAATACCCGCCAATTCTAAAAAGTGGTTTTTTAGGAATTTCATACATCGGGTAGTAGGCAACCTGTGTGGCTACTTTTCCTATCCAATAGGCGGCTATTAGTCCAGTAATGGCAATGGCTAGTTTGCTTCCTTCCTGTAATTCATTGGTTAGCAAAATAGCCATCAACCCAAAAGAAAAATTTAGTCCTTGGATATACCTGCCGTACGTTTTTGCAATCTCCTGATTTAGAGGTTTTAACTTTTTTACATCGGTATACCAATCAAAGACATTGTGGCGTATGTACGGGTAAATCAAAGCTGTAAATATTTGGCCTAAGCCTCCAATGATAATGAGCCAATTTGGAACGTTATATTTCATAATTTCGTGTTTAGAACTTTCAGGAAGTATTGAAAGTGTAGTTTAATTTTTTTTTTAGTTATATTTTTTCAATGGTTTCCTCGTTGGTAGAGTTGTTTAAAAGAAGCATTTCATTTTTTAGCGTTTTTGTGATATGCACAAAATACCCGGCTAATACCATAGGAATAACACCCAAATAGATCCAAACTAAAAGTTCATGAGGATATATATTAATGTTTGAAAAAACAAAAAGTAAGATGAGGTAAGGAATGACATAAGACCAATACGTACGAATAGCGGTATGAATTTTACCATTTTTATTCATTTGATAGGTTAGATACAGAGCCATAATTACCTGTATTATCCCCAAAATAAATTGAGCCATTAATCCTCCGAAGATGGTAATATAAAGTAAGACTGTTATGGTAAAACTCCACGTATTTATGGCATGTAATATTTTCATAATCTATGTATTTAGAAGTTTCAGAAAAAAATGAAAGTTTAGATTAAATTTTTTATTTAAAAATTTTGAATAATGATTTTGTTAACCAATTTTGATTTTGGTTCACTAATTTGTTTAACATCACATCTGCAGTATCTGCTAAATCATACAGGGCCTTAGTTTGTTTAATTAATTCTCTTGTCTTTTCTGTACCATCATCTTTAATAGTAGAGACTTCTTTAAGCGTTTTTATAACAGGTTGAATTTCTCTACGGCTACGTTCTTTTGCAATGACACGTGCTAACTCTTGTACATCTTTCTCTGTAGAAAAATATTCCTTACGCTCTCCAGGTACCAATTCTTTCGTAACAATGCCCCAATCAATTAACTGGCGTACATTCATGCTTGTATTACCTCTAGAAATCTGAAGCTCTTCCATAATCTCTTCAGTAGATAATGGTTTTGTAGAAATGAAAAGTAGCGCTTGTATCTGTGCCATGGCCTTATTAATGCCCCAAAGCGTACCCAAACTTCCCCACGTACTTATAAACTTATCTTTTGCTTCTTTATAATCCATGAAGCAAAGATAACTAATGTTTTTGAACTTTCAGTAATTTGTGAAAGTTTATTTATGGAAGGGCTATTTCTGGTATTATGAGGTGGTTATGTACTAATTTCTAAGCTTAGGTCGTTCTATATTAGAATTTAATAGCGAATATCCCTTAAAACAGGGTATTGTAGTCAAAAACAAGCTATTAACTTGCATTCCATTAAAAGTAACGAACCAAGCAACATGTCAAATCCTTTTAAGAAAATTACAACAAATGCAGAGACTTCCAAAAGTGCCATGCATACGCGAGGGCAACAAACCGAAACGAGCACAAGTTCCGAGAGTTGTAAAACTTGTGGCGCACCACGGCCAAAAAAAACAAATTTGGTAACCTGTGATTATTGTAGGCAACCTTTTATGGCACATGTTGATTTTTTTAAAGAAGACTCTTAAACTATGGCAAGCAAAGAAGAACTAATACAACGTTGGGATTCCTTTTTACAAAAAATAGAAGTCCGTTTTAATGAATCTTTAGGGCATGCAGAAGAAGCCTGTCATGAGCAGTTAGTAGCGACCACTTATGAATATGACACTGTGATGCGTTCTTGGAGCGGTATGAAAGCACAAGTGCATGTATTGATAGAGAAAATTGATGAGGTTTGGGCCGGAAAAGTAGCGCCAGAAATGGAAGCTTTTGGCGATTTTGCGCATGACGAAGGAAATAAAGCCTATGATTTAAGGCATAAGTTGCTGTATTCTTTGGAAGATTTTCAACGAAAATTGGAAGGAGAACTTTCGCGAAAATTCTATGATCATGCCATACAAGTCGCTAATAAAAAAGCATCCTGTAGCCAGTGCAATGCCGATTTAGAGATTAAAAAAGACATTTTCAGGGCACAATATATTTCTTGTACATTTTGTAATACGGTAAATACAATTGCCCCAGAGACTAAGTTTATAAAAATAGGTTGGGGTATTGTAGATCATATAGCGGCATTGAAAACTTCACCTCAATATAAGGCCATGACTGAAGCAGAAGAAGCTATTAGGGCATATAGAGGCAAAGAACCAGCTTCTTTTTGGACAGATTATTACACAGTTTACAACACCTATTGGAGTGCCTATTTTACAGAACGGATGGCTCTGAACACAGATTTAAAAGAAAGATATGATTCAGACATGGCACGGAAACATAAGGAATTTGAAAATTTTAAAGAAATACAAACTAAATAAATACTAAAATTATGGAAGCAATAAACGGAGTAACTTTTGAAGATTGGGGTGCAGCCAGCGGTAATATCGCTATGGGAATGAGCGCCGAAGAGGTCTGTGAAATATTAGGAATAGAACTTCCTGTATGGCAAAAAACAAATGAAGAGTGGGGTGGCAAATTAGGCGATTTAATGGCGCAGGATATGTCTATCGCTACTACCTATGGTGGGTATTTTACAAATCCGAAAGTAGGGAAGTTTGCAGGGGTAAAATCAGACGTACCTTCGTTAGCTTCGCTCTTAGAAAAAGTGCCAGATTTTGACGCCTACCAGAAAATATTCAACCATCAGTCGGCAGCTTCTGAGTATGGCCATGATCCTGTCTCTGCATTAGAGCAATATGGTTTTAATCTGCAAGAATGGTCACAGATAAGCATGCATTATTCTACGTGGTCTAATGAGTATTTAAACCCCAATGGTGCGGAATATGAACAACGATTCAGAGAAATATCTGCTATTATGGATAAATGGAGTCAGTACTGGAAAGAAAACTTTAAGGAGGATGCTGTTGATTTAGGTGGCGATATTGATTTTTAAACACGAATAAAACAACAAGTATGGATCTTAAAAAGCAAATGCGTTCAGTTATTCAATGGGAAGATCCTAAAGATTACCAACTGTTTTTCAAATTCACCGATAGGGGTGATGAGTTAAAAAACGCATCTAAATTAATTCTACAACCGGGACAAGGTTGTATTTTTACCTATGAAGGTAAAATTGAAGGATTTTTTGAAACGGAAGGTATTTACGATTTAAAAACATCGAATACTCCTTTTTGGACCACCATTAAAAAGTTTATGAACGCTTTTGAAAGTGAACATAAAACAGGACTTTGGTTTTACAGAAAGGCGGAGCTATTAAATGTGCGTTGGGGAACAAGAATTCCAATCACCTATAATGATCCTGTCTATAGTTTTCCTGTAAAGCTTAGAGCTTATGGCAATTATTCCCTGCGGATTACCAATGCAAAAGAATTTTTTATCAACATTTTAGCGGGCCAGACAGATTATTTTGTGGACCAATTGCAAGAAGTATTTCTATCGCGTATTACACAGCCCATTTCATCTTACTTAGCCAATGCTAAGTTCTCTTACGCAGAAATAGATGGACATATAGAAACCATTGCGCAACAGGCACAACTAAAAACAACTGAAATCTTTGAAAAGCTAGGTTTTCAATTAACAGATTTTAGAATAGAAGGCACTTCGTTTGATCCAGAGACCAACAAACGGATTAGTGAAATTAGTGATGTGCAAGCCGATGTTAATGCGGCAAGCATAGCGGGAATAGATTTTGCAGAACTGCAAAGGTTGCGAGCCATGCGTGATGTTGCCAAGAATGAGGGAATGGCAGGAGCTAGTATGGGAATGCTTACTGGTATGGAAATGGGAAAAGCAATGAGCGGTACTACTGCTGCTCCGCAAGAGGCGCCTAAAAATAATATCAAAATAAAGCTTAAAGAACTCAAGGAATTTTTTGAAGAAGACTTAATTTCAGAAGAAGAGTTTCAAGCCAAAAAGCAACAATTATTAGATCAATTATAAACAGATGAAACAGCTATTCTTATTTCTTTTTATCACACCATTTGCTATGGCGCAAGCTACTTTTGTTCCTGTAGAAAAAGAGCGTTTAGATACTTGGCTTACAGAAGCCAAAGAAAATGGCGAGGTAGATATAAAACAGTTGGAAAAATTAGATGCAGAATATGCGGATGTTTTAACAACACCTGCGAGTACCAATCGTATTTTTGATTATGGGCGTATTCTTACGATAGCATTACAACCTGGTTTGGCATCGGCGAGTGAAAAAGAACTTTCTGGTCCGGCTCAAAAAATTATTGATGAAGCAGAGAAAGCATACAGAAATGCCATTAGTAATTGTGATTGCCATGGCCGCGCAAATATAATGTTGGGTCTGTTATACAATCAACAGGGTAAATATTATATCTCTGAACCTTATTTAGAAAAAGGGTTGGAATTAGAAGAAGGGGGTGAAGACTGGATGATTGCAGCAAATCAATATCTATTAGCGGGGGCTTATACTTATAATACGACAGAAGTAAAGTATGTTGAGGTGTATGTACTCTTTAAAAAATATGCTAAGACGGTCACCAAAGATGCTGCTTACTATCAAAAAATGGCCGGTTTATATGTAAGCTATTATGAATAACTAAAATAAAAAAAAACCAAGGATGAATATAGTTCAAAAAACACTTTTTGTGTGCAGTATTTTTACAGGGATAACGTCTTGTAATTTCAATAAATCAGTTAGTAAAGATTTTATCACGGGAATTTCTACTCAAGGAAACGGACTCTCTGCGGAACAGATTTTTGTTACGGTTAATAATGAAAAAGTTAGTGATAACGAGTTTTATTATGGGCAGAATATTTATACTAATTTCGAAAATATGGATGGCTTTGTTGTAGAGAACAATACGTACCATCCGCAAATGGAAGTTACTTTAGTTTCTAAAGCTGGAGATACTATTATGTATGAGCCTAATTTACTAAGTCAGAATACAGGTTTTGATGTTTCTTTGAAAACATTAACAGGTAATATGATTCTTGCCCGACCTATATATTCTGGAGAAGATTATCTTTTAAAGTATGTTATTACAGATAAAAATGGAGCGGGTACTTTTAGCTCTAGTCTCAAATTTGATATTGTTCCTGATCCTGCTATAAAAATAGCTAAAAAGGGACTGGATTTTAAAGAAGGATATTTACTGTCTCTAACTAAAAATGCGGTAATAAACGATGGGAAAGTAGACTTTGAAGAGGTTATTTTGATGGATTTTCAAGATGTTTCAGGGTATACAATGGTGAACGGATTGGTAGAATTGGGTTTAAAAATTAGAGTTACCGATGCTAATGATACCGTAATTCTTAATATGGAAGATGTGTTTGGAGAACAGTATACAAGTGAAGCTGAAATTAAAAGAGGGGTAGGGGCACAATTAAAATTAAATAAAGGGGAGTTAAAAAATCCTATTAATTTTCAAGTAACTATTTGGGATAAAAATAGTGATGCCCGTCTAGATGCAGAAACAGAACTGATTGTGGAGTAGGGCTTATGAAAACGCTTGTCACTTCGAGTGAATTATTTTGGAACGTTAGTGGAAGAATAATTAGTATCGAGAAGTCTTCAATGTTCCAAAAAGTTCTCGATACAACGTTTGTTCCGGTTCACTTCTCAACCGCCACTCGAACTGACCTAGTAGTTTACAGCACACAATCTTTAAAAATAGTTTCTAACTCTTTTTCAGGATCTTCTGTTAAACCAGAGTGAGTCATAGAACTTTGGATGATGGTACTGCGGGAAGCGGTTAACCAACGGAACCGATCTGTGATATCCAATTTACCAATAGCACCGCCAGAAGCTTCGCCTTTACATACCAAATCCCAACCTTTTAAATAGGCATTTAAAGCCTCAAAATCTTTCTCACAGACAAAGCTGCCCAGTTTTTTTTGGTTAATATGGTATTTCATGGCTAAGAATTTCTTAGGCCTAGAAAATACAATCACCCCCACATTAAAAAATTCTTCGCGCTCTACTTTCGGAACTATTCTAATAATAGCAAATTCGTACTTCACTCTATCTTGCATCTTCCGCTTCTTTAACTAGTGAATCTATCAGGGCAAGTTTAGCTTTAAAATATTCTAAATAGGCGGCTCGCATTTCGGTAGGAGTAAGGTCATCACTTTCACTTTCTAACCATTCCTCGGGAATCAAGTTTATAATTTCATTTAGTTTTTCGTCGGTTAAGGCATTTTTAATAAGAATAGATGCCTCTTTTAATTCCGTAGCACGATCTAGTAGTACGTGGTCTTTTATAAGCGGAAAAGTACGTGTCAGATGATTTTTATAGGTATTCCAATTGTGGTGAAAATAGAAACTAGCGCCATTATCAATGACCCATAATTCATTATTCCAATCTAGAAGATTAGGGTTTTTTGCGGTACGGTCTATATTACCCATTAGACTATCTAATAGCACTACTTTTGATGCGGTAAGGGCATCTATTTTAGAAACCAAAGGATCAAAGGTAATAGCACTAGATAAAAAATGAAGCCCTAGATTAAGGCCAACACTAAACTTTAAAAGATCTTGAATCTCTTCATCTGGTTCCGTTTTGCTGAACGTATTGTCTAGGTGCATAAATACCAATTCTGGCATTTTTAGACCAATAGTACGTGCAAGTTCGCCCCCCATAAGTTCGGCAACCAAAGCTTTTTGTCCTTGTCCAGCGCCTCTAAATTTTAGCACATACAGGAAACCATCATCTGCTTTTACAATAGCAGGCATAGAGCCGCCTTCGCGCAGTGGTTTAATGTACTGCACTACATTTACCGTCCGAATATCAATCTTATTCATGAGAGCGAAGATAAAAAAAGTTCCTGCAGGTAATGCGTTTGTCTTTATTTATTCTGTGACAATTTCAATAACTCCAGTAATGCTACACACCTCTTTAACGGTATTGTAAATGGTACCGTATTTTTCAATATTTTTTTTGAGCAAGCTTAGGTTTAGATGCTCATCTTTACTGTGTATTTTTAATAAATATTGAATCTCATCTATGCGTGGGGGTTTCTCTAAGCGAGTAGCCTCAATAGTTATTGCTGCAGTGGTATACGTAAAATCCATAAGCAACGAAAAACGTTCTACATTTTTTAGCATACAGGCAGATAGTGAGCCTAAAAATAACTCAGCAGGATTGGGTAAGGTGGTTGCGGTAGCTGCTGTAATACCAAAAGCGACTGTAGACTGCTTAATTTTTATAGTGGCACCTTGTCTAGAAATAGCAGTGGCTGCGCTAGAATAGTTCATGCTTTTTTTAGTATGAATTTACGTATTTTTTAGAGTCTTCTTTAGCATTTGGGATTGCTAATTATTATTTTCACAGGATTAGATTTTTCTAATTCCTTGTAATCTTTAACCTCCCAATCTTGCGGGTATACTTTTTAAATTACATGTTAGACATCCTTAAATACTTATTCTTAATCGTACTTGAATTTCAATATGCTATAAGAAGAAATTCTGTTGTCCATACTTTTTATACTAAATAGAAACAGGAAAACAGGAGCTAATAGAATCCATTCAATAGTGCAAATGATATTTAGTTTTTGAGGTGTACGGAAATAATAAAATTCTGGTAGTATTAACTTTACTAAAAGGATACAAATTGTCAGTACAGTAAATCCCCAGTATTTATTGGTATCACTTTTAAAGGAAGGCTTCATCAATATAGAAAATCCAAGTAAGAAGCCAATGATGATGATACCACTAAAAACAATCAGAATAATTTCCATTAAATTTTGTGCTATACGGATGGTAATTAGGTGTGGGATAAACGTTGTTATGAACCTTAAAAGTAAGCAACTTCAAGTTAGCACCAAATTCGTTTTACATATAGTTAATTGTTATAATTTATATGTAAAAGCGGTTATTCTCAATATAATGTTATTATGTTCTATATAATCAATTATATTTGTCGTATAAATACGACATAAGAAAATGCTAATAGTTTATTTAAACCTATGCCTTTATACCTAGTTAAAGAGAAATGTAGGGGGTGGTATATTTTTTACAGCTTCTAATCTATTGATAATCAGGATTAAAAAATTCTGAAGAAAACAAAAAATAACAATTTTAAAATTAATTATGAGGAACAATTTTAGTATTAAACAATGTATGCTTTTAAGAGGTATTATGTTATCGGTGGTAATAACCATTACATCAAGTTGCGCAAAAGAAGAGGAGCCTAGTACAGTTTCTACAGCAGATTTATCTATAGCAACACTTGTAGCAAAAGTAAATTCTGAAACGTACAAGGCACATAATTTTAATGACGGACAGTTAGACCCTTTCACAGAGGATCAAGGATTTACAGGAACCGATATTTATGGGGAAGGTATGAGTTTTCAAAGAGATTTTACGGGAGGAAAAAGGCTTAAACTTGTTTGGAAAGAATCTGAATATGACGGCAGTCGCAGGGAGCGTGGTCATGAAATTAAATTAGGGGTTAATAATAATGATGAGATTTACACAGGATTTTATCTTTTTATCCCTTCAGGGCAAAACAATAATTTGCTTAACAAAAACACTATTATTTGGCAGCTGTATAACTGGAATACGGATGGGTGTAGTAATTGGACAGCACATCTTGAGCTAAAAGGTAAGGCTCTTTATCTTAGCTATCGTAATGCTTGTGTGAGCCCCACTGTAGTTAAAATTCTTGATGGTATAGAAACAGATAAAGAATTGGCATTTCAAATTAGAGCCGTACTTTCAGGGACTAATCGCGGAACCCTTGCCGTAGTATTGGATGGCGAAATTATAGTAGATCTTAAAAATATTAATCTTGGTTTCGGCAGCTTTGATGCAAATGATAATGCAGAAACTTCTGTTGCTGGAGTAAAAATGGGTATGTACTGCTTTGATACGGCTAATTATACACCAGATGAAACACGAATTTTATATCTTGATAATGTAAGTTCATCAGCCCGCAGTGGTTCTGTCGGAAACAGCCTTGATAAGGTAGATCCTCGAAAGTAGCGGGTATTAAATATTTCTAGTTCATGATGATTAGTATATAGCATAGCGCTATGCTTTTTTTAATAGTTGTATTTCTTTCAATACATACCACATGATCTCTTGTGGAACATATATGATGTCCAATTTTATAGGTGGCTCACAAGGTATTAAAAGGCTAGAATGTATTTCTTCCAGATTTTCGCATTTTTCTAAAGACTAAAGGAGGTTTAAAGAAGGATATTTGGTGGGCACTTTTCAATAATCATCCCTTACTATCGGTATAATTTTAACCATTAATAGCGATATAGGAATATGAAAATCTAAGTGTTCGTATATTTTGAATAATAAAGGGAATAGAAAGTAATCTTTGTTACGCTTTGTATTTATTCCCAATAGTATTTAAATTTTAATTCTTTGTAATTGGGGTACTCTTTTTTATTGATAATAATCATAGCATAAAAAGAACTAGCTTCCCCAACACGTGGACAAGGCTGTTTGGGTTCATCCCAATTTATAGCTACCAAATTGTTTGTTAGTTTTATAGCTATTTGGCTAGGTCTAGCACTAAAACAACCACCGCCTACATTAAATAAAAAGACAGCATTAGTAGTGTAAAATTGCTCTTCTTGCTTGTTTTCTTTACTCAAGCCAATTTTTACCGCCTCTTTATACGTATCAATGAGTCTACCTCTATATGCTCTTCCTATGGAATAATGTATTTCTTTAAAGGGTAAATCTATGGCACTTTCTTGTGCATTTAATTGCGCAGCTACAATGAATAAGAACACTAAAATTAAATTTGCACGCATGTATTTTTGAGAAAGATATTTCATTTATATAAAATATAATTGTTAAAATAATTAAACGTAGAGCATCAAAAATTGCAAGTTTGATTAATCCGTTTGTGAGTCCTTTACCTCCTTTTTTTAAGGAGTAATTTTTTTTGTCTGTTTGGTAATCCTTGTAGTATGCGAATACTTTAACCATGGGAGCAATTGCAAATCCGATAAAGATATATAGCGTGTAATTCACTTTGTATTTTGTTAGCTAACATTTGCCTAGATTGATAATTGTGTGGAAAAGATTTTTTTGGATTTTAAGCTAAAACCAAAATTAGAAGTTTGTCTTTCTCAGTAAATTGGATAGCGCTCTCCGGTTAAGGTCTATATCAACACAATAATTGTTTAGCATCCATAATAGTAATCAATAACTATCTATTGATATTTTAATGTTATCGAAGTTTTTATTTTTCAAATCATCTTCATGTATAAAAAAGTATATTCTTCCCCAATCCCCCAAACTCATTTCAAGATTGTTATCAGAATCAAACTGAAACAACAATTTCCATTTTAAAGCTTTTTGTATTTGTTCAAGGCTCAAATTACCAAGCTCTTTAACTTCATTATTTATAAAATTCAATTCGTGAAATTCGTCTTGAATTCCGTTATAATTCCCTAATAAATGATGATTAGAAGTTGTTTCAGATTCAGCAGAATCATTCTCGAAAAAACCTTCTTCAAAAGCGTTAATAGGTGAAATATTTGTTTGTGCTTTTTTTTGAATTAATGCTACCCGAAGAGAATCCCAGGACGGGAAATTATACTCTTTGTAAATGTTAACTTCACTTTCTTTTAGTATTCGTTTTTTTGGTTTCCCAGTTAGTAGCCTTTTTAAGAAAGACGTTTTCTGTTCTTTAAATTCATGGGGAGGAATAGCTCTTTCTAATTCTTTTACTTCTTTAGAAAAAATCACTTTACCATCATCACCTGAATCTAAATTGAAGAAAAAGTACAACATTCCTTCTTTTGGTAACACATTTAATTCATCTAGTTCCTTAATTTCATTACAATTTATTTGACCTAGAAAAGAAAGTGGAGTATTATAATATTTACTTCTGGGCCAGTTTTTGTTTTTGGGTAAATCGGGACTACCTCCTAATTTAGTTTTGCCTAAATCGCTACATAAATTTCCTGTTGTTTTCAACCGAATTGAAGCTTGAATTTCTTTTAATAATAATTCCTTATAGGGATAAACTATATACTTTTCAATTACCTCAATTAATTTTATAGGGTCTCTCATTTTCTTCTATTGCTGCTTTACGATGGCCAGATTATCAATAACTTAAACTATCAAAAACGTAGGACAGATAAAGAGCGATACATTTTGGGTTGTTCTTCAGTACGCTTCCTAACTATTCACATATTTCGTATAAATCACTTTTTTTTATTGTTAGTTGCTGTCCGTTTTACTATTCCAACTGTTCTGTATATTTTAAGAAAAGTAAATTAGATTTATTGTTTACTATTTTTTCGATTTCAACTTCAGGTTGATGGTAAAGTTTAGATAAATCAGTTACCAATCCTCTATATTCATTTTCTAGAAGTTCTTCGTTTTTAATAAATCCAAGAAGGGACCCTCCAACTCCAAATAATTCATATCCATATTTTTCGTGCAGTCTTTTTGCCAAAATATAATTTTCAAAAGGATTTAAGTCACCATCAAAATACCCATTTGGAAAGGCACAAATAACTTCATAAGATTTTTGTACAGGAACTATTTTTGCTATTACATACTCATCAATCCATGAATAAGGATTTGCATTTACAGCAACTAATCTTTCTAGCTCTTCTTTATCTAAACTTAGATCCTTTTGATGAATAGAGGTGTATGCTATACCTTTAACTAATTTATCAAAATTATTTTTTCTTATAAAGAATTCGGAAGGTGTTGATAAGTATCCAAGATGTTCTCCATCTTCAAAAGCAGCGGAGTCAACCGTTGATAAATCATAATTTTCCGTGTTATCTAAATTATGATTCATGGTTGCATGGCTACTTGTATATTCTGCTTGCCCTAAATCATCAAGAGTAAGTAATACTGAATTTTCTTTATGTTGTTTTGAAAGTTGCTGGTAGGTAGCTATTATTTCTTCGATAGTTGAGTAATCACTTATGAGAAAACTTTTGCAAATTATTTCATTACTACTTTGTCCTTTCTTAAGAGGTTCAATTTTCATAGTTTTTTATTTATTACTATAATTTTATTAATGCTATTTGTTTATCTAAGAATTCTTCCATATTTGGTCAACTATAGAAAGGTTTTTGACCTCGATTAATATGCCATTATTTGTTCTCGTCTTTTTATCGATCTCTTCACGACATTACTTTTTGCTTCTTTCTGAAAATTTTAATATAGCTACAATTTTAACGAATTCGTATGCTAGCGGTTTTTAATTTTTCAAAATTAAGACTGGTATCTTTCGAAACGAGTTGAACGCTCATTTCCGTTAAGTCTGAACTGATGTTTATTACAAAATCTAAGGGTTCCTCTTTATTGTTTTCTGTTAGTTTTTCAAAATGATTAAATATTTCATCTTCTTCAAACTCAATAAATGCTCTATATTTTTGTTCATTTTTTATAAATGTAAATATGATGTAATTTGGCGTTACCAGTTTTAGATAGCTTAACTTTAGTACATCTTCATTGTATATAGCAAAATCCTCTCCATTGAAAAAAGATAAATTATAGGCAGATTTCCCTTGTCCAAAATCATTAACTAATATCTTCCAATTATATTTTTGTCGGTATTTATTGGTCCAAATTCCAAATGGTATTGGCTTGTTATTGTTTATTATTTTTCTAAACTGATAATTATCTACACAGGTACACGTATCATTTAAAACTTTTTTTCTTGCTTCTTCGTTTACAATATCCTCCTCACGAATCTTGTTTACACTTATTTCATTCGCTTTAAAAACGGCTAGTTCATCCGTTTGGTTTACACCTCCTATCCAAAGCACCACATCTCCACCAGGAGCAATTCCGGCAAACAGGTCGTTGTATTTTCCATTCACGGACTCTGCATTGGTTAATTTACCTTGATTATCCCTTACAAATCCTTTTCTGAAATAGGCTGATATTTTCTCTTCGTCAATTTCTGTATTTAGTTCATAATATTTATTCTCTACATAAGAATACCAATAGAGGTTTAAACTATTAGGTACTGCAGCTTTCCCTGCTGATTCTGACTTAACAGTACTTTCTGAAAGTCCCCATTGTTTATAATAAACTTTGTCAGTTTCTAAAAGTGTAGATGGGTTTCGATTACTTTTTACAGCAAGGGAAAAATTACTTCCTGATAATAATTTTATAGGATAACCTTCTGGTACAGAAATGCCTTGGTTGTATTCATAATTTTCTGTTTGATTATAAATTTGTTGGTTGTCAAATACCGCTCTGTCATGTGCAGATGTGAACCAAAGTATAAGGGAGCAAGTCAGAATACATAAAATGGATGTGATAAAAATAGAGTTATCACTTTTATCAAAAAAGTAGCCTACTACTAACAATATTAAAAACTGTATCGGAATTGCTATTAGAATTAAAACAATGACACCGAGTTCTTTTGGTATAATACTACTGTTATGGACAATACTAACGTCTAATATTACAAAATATATTAAAATATTAATAAAGCCAATGAAGGCAGAAATAAGTAGAGTTTTTAGATAATAATTCATTTTTTACGTGCTAAGTGGTTTTTTTTAAATTTCAGCAATCCCTCTTTTGTATTTCATTTAATGTATTCATTTCTTTTTTAATACGTATTGGACCTTCGGAAAATAGTTCTTCTATATTTTCATTTTTTACAAAAAAAAGCACTCAACCAGATTAGTTGCTGTGATTTCAAAACCAACTTTTATTTTGCCTGCAAGCCGTCAAGGCAAGTTTTTTTTGTTCTTAAGCCAAATTCAAAAGTTTGGCGACTTTCAAAAATACACTGACCAGCTCTATTTATTATATATAGTGTTACAGTAGTTATTTATTACCGATAACCATAAACTATTAAATTTCCATTATCGATTTCAGTTTCATAGTTCCCAACTGAATCAAAGCCTTTCTTTTCTGTACAACTTATAGCGAATTGTACAAGAATAACTAAAAGGTATTTTATTTCGATGTTGTTTTCGCGTACTGGATGATATACAAGAGTTGTTCTAAGCGTATTGAGCAGGTAGCGAAATTTCTCTTTCCTCGTCTATACACGGAGCTAAAGCTTTTTTGTCTTCCTACCAGCAAGGCAAGTTTAAATTTAATCGTTGCTTATTTCGCATTAAATAGCCTCATTATTCGTTGCACGGTCGTTACTTTTGCTTGCTGGTAACAAGCGCATATACGCATATTCACTATTAATTTTTTTCTGGAGGGGAGAAATACTGATTATAAAAATAACTTAAAGTAACTGTTTGTTTTTTACCTCTAGTTCTTTGTGGTAAATAATTATTCTTCAGATAATATAATTCCGTCCCAATTTAAATATTTTAGCGTACACTGAAATTCCTGTGCCGTAAATCCTGTTTTCCCAGTCGTGGATTCAACCATTTTATATTTATCTAGCCTAATTTGGTTAGTCATATCATATTGAAAATAGTAATCTTTAATAGCGTTTTCTTCTTCATAACTATACTCTATCACTGGGAGTTCAATCCATTCATTTTTAGTGTTAATTAACCAATAGTAAATAGTGTATTTACAAATTACATTACATTGTACTATTTGAACCGTAACTATGTTATTTATGTCTTTTAAGGATAATTTCGGTTCATATCGAGAAATTTCACTCACATAAGATATTCCCAGACCTGGCTTATATTGTCTAGGATATACCTTAAATTCTTTTAACTTATTTCCTTTATGGTCTATTAAAAAAATAGAGGTTTTTTTATTTTCTGAAATATCGCTTATAAGTAATGTTGAATCTACAGTTGTAAGTTTATATTTAGGTGAAACTTGAAAACCATAAAAATTTGCTTGTCCTAATAGTATGGTATTAAAGCAAAATAGAAAGAGTATTAGTAAGGCTTTCTTCATAATTATTTACAACATGCGCATATACGCATGTTAACTAGTATTTTTTCTGGGGGGAAATATTGATTATAAAAATAGCTCAAAGAAACTGTTTGTTTTTTACCTCAGTTCTTTTTAAAATTCTGAAAAGGTTTTCTATTCGCTAGAACACTTTCCAATTCTAACTGAAGATTTTTATCAGTTAATTCCGCAACAAATCGTTCCATAATTTTAAACGACTCAAAACTCTACAAAACCTCAAATTTGATAAAATCCACTTTGCTTTGATTTACTTTTTCCAATTCAGCACCAAAAGTATCACCAGAATCATCTTCGGTCATCATTTGGCCAAAATTTGGAATCGTAACCATTTCGCTAGTTCTGATGTTATAGAAACAGTCAAATCCGCAATCCAATTCTTGCGCAATTCTTTTAATTATATTTAGTTCAGTATTATCCAAAAAAGCATCCGTGATTATCTTCCTTAATTATTTCAATCATTTTGTCTAAATAGGTTGATTCTGGAAATGGGCCATAAAGTTCCCACTTTCCGCTCGCACGCATCCAATATAGATTCCATTGTCGTCTTGACTTATAAAATCTAATTTTGGCAAACTCAATATTCTGAATTTCACTTGGATTGTCCCAAAAAGGTCTTATTTCGAATAGTATTATTACTTTTCCGTCATAAGAATAACCAATATCAAGTTGCTTTCTTATTTCTATATCTTCTGGACGTAATGATTCAACAAACTTTTTTATCGTTAATTCATTTATGTCAATCGTGGTGTTTTTCATTCAGTCACAATGTTTTTTTAGCTTGCGCACAACGTTAAATATAAAACACGCAGGGTAGGAGATAAGCACTACACTTCGAGTTTGACGCTTAGCCAAATATAATATTTTGTATTTAGCTTTTTTATTGAAATGCCAAATTTTATATTTGATGGACTTTGTAAAAAAGCACAGGTCTTTGAAGTTAACTCAAATGCCCTATGTTTTTTATATATTGTTGTGCCCAGTAATTGTGTATGTTGTTTTATTATTTTCTCCTTTTTTGGATAAAATACTTAATTCAAGTCCTGTTTTTAAATCTCTTGTAGCTGTAGAAGAAGAAATGTCTTTAAAAATGTCCATATAATCTTTTCTTGTGAATTCTATTTTGTTTAAAGATTTAAAGTATTCCAATCGTTCAGTTCTATTAAAGTTCCGATTATTAAAAGACAGTAAACTATTCAATGAATTGTCTATAACTTCAAGCATATATTCAATGAATTTAGTTGATTGTCCAAGTTTATCACATTCTGATAGAGTTTTATAATATTTAGCTTGGTCAGCACTAATTAAAGTTTCAAAAGGAAGGTATTCAAAAATAGGATGTTTATCAGTCAAAATTAACGTTTGCCATAATCTTCCCATCCTTCCATTTCCATCTATAAAAGGATGAATAAATTCCATTTCGTAATGAAAAACACAACTTTTAATCAATTCAATTTCTTCTGTTTTTAAATAGTCAAATAAGTCTTGCATTAAAAAAGGTACTCTCTCAAAAGGAGGAGCTAAATGTTCAACTTTTGAACCTTTTACAATTCCAACTCCTTGTTTTCTATATTCTCCTGGTTTTTCTATTAAACCACTCATTAATTTTTTATGAGCTTTTAAAAATGATTTTCCGTTTGTTGATTGATAACTGTCTAATTTTTCATAAACTTTAATCGCGTTTAAGACTTCTTGAATATCTTTCTGAGGTCCGATTACTCTTTTATTTTCAAGCAAAGCAGTTATTTGCTCTTCGGTAAGCGTATTCCCCTCTATTTTTAGAGAAGAGTGAATCGTTTTAATTTTGTTCTGTTTTCTTAGAGTAGGAGAAGGTTTGTCTAAAAAGTTAGCATTAATTTCTCCTAATTTTTCTGATATTATAGAAATCAGTTTTAATATTTTTGGAGTAATGTTGTAAGGTGGTTTCATGATGATGCTATCAATTGATGCTATCAAATATACAATCAATTATGAATTTATTAAGTTTATCGAGTGTTTTTTTATTGGGCACAACAAGCTCATATACGCATGTGCCATATTATTTTTTTTGGGGGAGAAATACTGATTATAAAAAAAAACTCAAAGAAACTGTTTGTTTTCTACCTCAGTTCTTTGTTAGCAAAAGTTATTTTTCAGTTATTAATTTTAATCCTTCTTTTTTAACAAAACTTGGTGTGAAAATTTGAGGTTCAAACTTAATGTCTTCTATATGTCGGTCAATGTATGTCCAATATCTTATTTTTTGTAAAAATTTAAGTTTCTGTTTTTTATTCAAATTTGATAATGTAAAATAAAGCTTATGTTCTCCTTCTTTTCCTGTTATTTTTTTATAGACATCTCCTATTTTAACATTATTAAAATTTTCAAATCCACTTATAAATTCATCTAGTTTCTCTTTTATATCCCAATTTGGGTCTCTAGGACAACAGGTTGAACCAAAACCAAAAGTGTAGTAAAATACAATATTATCTTTAGTTTTTAATTTATCTATACTTGAGTTAAAAATCAATTTTGGTTGATGATTGTCAAACCTTTTAATGCTATCTATTTTCGGTTTATTTTTAAAATATGTTCTTTGGTGATAAATATTTATGTTAAGAGGTAGATCACATTCATTCAATTCGGTATCTGTTCCGTTGCTTAAGGCATTATAATATTCATCATCAGGTTTAATTAAAATATATGGTTTGTTTTTAAATAACTGATTGCTGAAAAATTGAGTTGGAAGCTTAGAATTATTAAAAACAATTGATGGTTTTTGAGTATCAAAATCTATTATAACATCTAATAAATAATCGTCAATATTTTTTACAATATCTTTTTCTTGGATTAGCATAACATTCCTAATAATTGTATCATTTATGCTTTGAGCAGTAGAATAATTATTTGCAAGAATTAGAGATAGTATAAATATAATTTTTCTGAGTTTCATTTTCAGGATTAGATTTGGTTTTAATTTTTGCCAACAAGCGCATATACGCATGTTCCATATTATTTTTTCTAAGGGGGAGAAATACTGCTTATAAAAATAGCTCAAAGAAACTGTTTGTTTTACCTCAGTTCTTTTTTGGCAATACTTTTTTAGTTTATCAAAATTTCTTTATCTAGTTGTAACGTTTGTTCATTCCCATTTCTTGAAAAAAGAATATTAATTGAGTCCATTTCCTTGATAGGATTGTTTAAAAAAAAATGACAAGCATTTTTAGCTATTAATTCTGGGAAATTTAGGTTATTTACCGTGATAATTTCATCTCCTAATTGAAGCCCGTTTTTTTTAGCATTTGAGTTTTTATATATAATAGCCACAATAGCTTTTTGGTCAACCACAGCAGTTTGGAAACCGAAGTTTTCTAATAGTGCATTAGCGTATTCTTTTTGTTTAATCATATATATATATTATGATCATCATAGCTTATGATAATTTTAAAATTCTCAAATAATTTGTTGCCAATTGTAGGATAACTGTCATCAAATTTTACAATTTGATTTTGGAATTGTAAATCGCCCATTTTGATGGATTCCACTTTTGAATCCAAATGTTTTTTGTTTTGACCCTTACCATACAATGCGGCAGAAGTTTGTCCATAATATTCAACACTTTTATTGCTATCAAGAACACTTGAGTAATGGGTTAACGGTAATTTAATTCCACCATTTGAACCCGTGTCAAATTTCACATCTTTCCTTTTCTTTTTATTTACTGTAATATCAATATTTGGTGAGTAATTTTCTCTTTTTGCATTTGTTTTAAACTTAATGACATTTGCACTTTCAGGAATTTTAAAATTATCAATATTATCAGTTAAGCGAATTACCTTTTTTTCATAATCTATTTCCCAAATAGCATCCTTTATTAAATTATTTCCAATGACGCCGTCTAAATTAAGGCAACCGATTTCAAAACCAGATTTTAAATCGGTTGAAAGCGTTTTAACTTGTGTAAATCTGATTCCGCCTACAATAATCTCATTAACTATAACATAACTTTCTTGTTGTCTGTTACCATTAACATCACTTCCCATTATAGAGCTTATACTTTTTAAATTAAGTTCTTTAACAATACCTTGAGAAAGCACAGTTGGCATTCCTGTATCAAATAGAAAGTTGTATTCTATAGTATTAATTGAGGCTTTAATAATTGGAACTCCGTAATCAAAATTGAACGGAATCTCCTTAATATAGTTAGTTTTTAACACTTCTTTTCTTGTGGTAAAACTAGAGATTACAAAAATTAATACTAGATAAGAAAATAGTTTATTCATATGTTTTTTGGGTTTGTTTAAATTATTGCCAACATATAAATATATGGCAAGTTGGACAGAAAATAAGAGATTTCTTTCGGTTTAGCCATAAGCAAAAATCGTTTATTTTAATTTTTCTCTTTTAATACCAAATCAAGAGATTTGGCAACTTAGTAAACCTGCCTTCCGGCGGGCAGCTAGGCACTAACCTTTGAATTAATCAGTAACAGACCCTATTTGTTATATATCGTGTAGGCAATAGTATTTTTGGCGAGTATCAATTTTCAGACTTCTCTCTACCTTCTTTACATTTTACTAATTTTTTTATGGCATTTTTATTTTCGGGATTTAAGGTTAAAGATTTGGCATAGTTTTTTATCGAATTATTCCAATCTTTTTTTTCGAGATAAGCCTCTCCCAAACTATCATAAAGGTCATAATCGTTTGGCATTAAACTAATTCCATTTTGAAAAACTTTTATTGCTATCTCTGTATTCTTTTTTTGCTCTAACCATTCATACCCAAGTATGTTAATAGTTTCATTGAATTCCATTTTTATTAATTCTGTTTCCGAATATGCCTCTGGGTTTAATTGTTCTTGTAGGAATAAGATGGGGTTATTGATATCATTGTATTTATTGTAAAATTTATTTCCCATTGATTCCTTAGGGAATAAGTCGACCATCATAGTTTTATGATTGCCTTTTTTTAACTCCTCTATTAAATCTAATTCAATATATTCTGTAAAGTCCCCATAAAGGTATACCCTTATTTTTAATGATGTTAAATCATATATTGTAGAAAATTGAGTAGAAAATAGGTCTGAACTTATTTGCTTATAATTCTCCATAACATTACTGCAATAGCCTAAAGAAGCATTGCCATCTGTAGCTTTAATAAATTTTTGACCTTCTTGGAACCAAGGAAGAGTAACATCTTCAAGAGTTTCTATTTGTGAATAATAAAAGTTAGAAAATGACTTCTCTGATTCTTCTCCGATAACCAATAGATCTCCCTCAACAATTAAATATGTTCCTGATTTATCAACAAATACAATCATACTACTTGAAAGAGAACTTAAATTAATTGTTTCCAAATAAACTTTAACTTCTTCTACAGAGGACATAGTTTGCATAATATTACTAATGGCGTTACCAATAAATACATTAGTTTTTCCTTCTGTATTTTCTATAGGTAATTCTGGTTCGGTGAAACCATCGAATACTAAACCTGCTTCATTTATTGCTCCTTGGGCAAAGTTATTTAACTGCCCCATATACATCACACCATATTTTTTATCTCCAGCAACTTCAAACCAAAACTGATTATTTGGACTTAAAAAATCTTCATTATTTCCAACAAAGGTTCTTCCATCTTTTGTAATTTTATACATGCTACAAGCACTTGATATTACTGGATTTAGCAAAAGAATTACTAATAAAAAGCTTATTAAGTTATATTTCATCTGTCTATTTTATTTTTAATGACTTACTATAAAGATTGCCTATTTTCATTATTGTTACAGTTTTTTTTTCAATATTATTGACAACAAGCTCATATACGCATGTGCCATATTATTTTTTTCGGGGGGGAGAGATACTGATTATAAAAATAAGGTTTATTTCCTATAGTTGTCTTCGGTTTCCAAACGAGTGGTCACTAGGTAGTGATTATTATAAAAAGTATTTGATTTAATCGTTGAATGGTATGTTGTTAAACAACTATGAAACGGTAGCACAGCTTTGTAGTTATAACGGTATAACCCCAAGATAAAAGAGTCGGGGAGCAGTGTAAGCAGTTGAGCGCTCATAAGCAAGATCGGTAATAGAAAGCTTGGGTAGCTATTGTTTCTATGTTCTTTCAGTGCTTGTAAGCATAAAAAGGCATGTAGAGCAATATAGGAGCGCATTACGAACAAAGTGCAGCGTAAGAAACTGGCATTAATAGCCGTTGCCAACAAACTAGTAAAGCAGTCTTTTGCTATCTAAAAATCTGGTACACCCAATGATGAAACTTACGATTCTGTATTGCCTAAATAAATAGCAAATAAATACAATAAAAAAGCACAAGAATCTTATTTTAAATCTATGAGCCTTGAATACTATTGTCTCGGATTAAGGAAGAATTTGTTTGTTTTTTACCTTAGTTCTTTGTTATCTACTTTTTATTATTTCAATTTGCTTTCCTTCTAAATAGTCAGATTTTTGAGGCTCTCGATATTTACTTTTAGTCTTCTCGTCAATAGGGTAAAGTTTAAACACTGGATTACTTCCTTCAGAATAGTTTATGTTATAATTAGATTCGTCATTTAGTTTCCTAGTTAAATTTCGGATATCAGCTCCTAATTCAGCCGTAGTTTTAATACCGAGTCTTATTAACCCTAGCTGGTCATAAGGGTCTGCATAATTATCGAGAAGAATATAACTTTTATCATCTTTTGAATAATACAACTCGATTTTTTGAAGATGTTTTTTTCCAAAAGCGATTTGATTACATCTATTATACCAGTTGTGAATATTGATATCTATATCTAAAAATTCACGAATAACTTTGAAGGATTCATTTTCGTAATATTCATCCTTGTTCTCATCAGGAAAAGTAACTAAAGCTGTAGAGGGAAGAGTCAGTATAATTTCAATATCTCATTGTATTTTATTCATTTTTTTAAATATTATAGATAACGTTTAGTGTATGGCAAGTAGGACAGGTGATAAGCACTATCTTTTCAGTTTATTACTTAGCTAACTGTAAATATTTTCTACTATAAATGCCAAATTTTATAGTTGGCGGACTTTGTAAATATGCACAGACCTTTCGGTTAAGCACAAAAACTGTATTAATTATAGCACATGTTGTTGTGCTTTTATTTTTCCAGTTTGTTTAGTATATCAAGGAATTCTTGATAATTGTCTACTGGTGGATTTTCATAATGAATATATCCAAGATTTGTGTTAAAGTATTTTTTCATTTCAATCAAACATTGGTCTTCGTTTGCTGTATTCATATTTCCGCTCATATCAGCATTCCTAGAAATTCCAAAAATAGTAGTTCCGTCTTTCAAGTAAAAAATCATTCCGTGTTTATTGGGGTTCCTTTCGTCAGTATTTTTCCAATATATTCTGTTAGAATAATTTTTATTTATTTCTAAAAACGACATTAAATCGTTTGCATTGTCAAATTCATAAGTCGGATTGTCAGAATATTCAGGAATCCAGTATTCTTCTCCGTTTTCTTTTCTATTTGGAAGAAAGTGATTCAAGAAATCAATTACTATTTTCTTAGACCTTGTCTTTTTAATTATATATATGTCTGCTAAATATCCCATTTTTTAAAATGTACTAGAAGGTTAAGTATTAGAAATCGTAGGACAGGTGATAAGCACTTTGTTTCAGTTTATTACTTAGCTAAATATAAATATTTTGCTTTTATCTTTTCTACCATAAACGTCAAATTTTATAATTAGCGGACTATGTAATATTCACAGACCTTTCGGTTAAGTACAAACGCCCTATGTTTTTTATACCTTATTACCTGATGGCTTTTATTTCTTCTTTTCCGAATTCATTATTAAAATCTCTTATGCGCTTTTCTTTTTTATCATACTCAGCCCATAATAAGATATCTCTCCAATCTATTTTGGTTTGTTCTATTATCTTTTCTAAATGAGCTAAGTCTTTATTTCCTAAGTGAATTATTGCTCTTATAATTCGTTTATTCCTAAAGGATTCATTCGAAATGATTAGCTCTTGAATTTCTGAAAATGCTTTATTCCAACTTTGTCTATAGTCTAATTTTATTTTGTCAATAATGTCTGTTGGATATAAATTCAAATTAATAGTTTTTTGGTCAATATCAGGTTCGCATTTTAAGTCAGTATTAATAATCCTGATTATTTTCCCAAATCCAATTGTCCGATTGCTTTCACAAAACTTAAATTCCATATTTTCATATAAACGTTTAGCAAAATATTCGGTGCTTAAAATTCCAATTTCAGCATTTACGGTTTCTCCAGGCAACACAAAATCAGTTCCAATATAAGTTTGTTGTCCAGAAGTCCAGTATTCTGGATAATTTTCAAATTCAATATGAGGTCGGTATCCAGATTTAGCATAATTTTTCCTTCCACTTTTTTCAGTAGTTTGAAATTTCAATTCTGCTATAAAATCTGATTTGTTCAATTTTTAGTCTGTATTTACTAGTTTGGTACTTGCAGGTAACAAGCACATATACGCATGTTAACTATTATTTCTTTTTAGGAGAAGTACTAATTATAAAAATAAGGTTTATTTGCTATAGTTTTCTGCGGTTTCCAAAATAGTGGTCACTAGCTAGTGATTATTATAAAAAGTGAATGGTGCGTTTTAAACAAGTTTAAAACGGCATCACTGCTTTGTAAGTTATGTTGGTATAATTTCAATGATACGAGGGTCGGGGAGCAGTGTAAGCGGTTTAGCGCTCATAAGTAAGGTCGGTACTAGAAAGCTTCAGTAGCTATTGTTTCTATGTTCTTTCAATGCCTGTAAACACAACAAGGAATGCAAAGAGGTGTATGAGCGAATCGTGAACAAGGGTAAGAGCAAGAAATTGGCACTGATAGCCTTTGACAACTAACTATTGAAACAGTCCTTTGCTATCGCAAAATCTGGCAGCCCCTATGATGAAAGGTACGTTTCTGTATTGCGTAAATAAAAAGCAAATAAACCGAATAAAAAAAGCTCAAAGAATCTGTTTTTAGCATCTTTGAGCCTAGAATAATAGTGTCTCAGATTAAAGAAGAATTTGTTTTTTTTTTACCTCAGTTCTTTGTTGTAAACAGTTTTTATTCCACTATTTGTTTTCCCATTTCCTCTGGCCAAATTATAAATTGTCCATATTGACCACTTTTTTCAATTCCGCCAACTTCTTTCCCGCGTTTTGTGGTAACCCAATCATCTTCTTTCTTATACATAAGTTTATTATCCGTCAACCAGCTATTAACTTTTCGACTACTTAATCCTGTCATTTGAGCTAGTTCTTTTGTAGTTAAAAGTTTAGAACTTGAAGAGCTCAGAACTTTCGGTTGTGTTTCTTTCTTTTCCGTTTTAGCTACTTCAGGAATGGAGGTGAATTCAAACCTTTCACTCGTTTCGTCAATGAAATCTATTTCTTTATATGCGTCTTCAAATAATTCTTTATCCGATTCGTCATTCAAGTCCACTAAAACTCCCATTTCTTTGTTATTATTCATTGAAAATTCGTAAAGATTAAGGGAAGTAATAATCATTTTGTCATCATTCAGATAACATTTTGCGTGTAAATCTTGATTGTATTTTAAAATTACAAATCTCAATCCTTGAAGAAATTTCATTTCGTGTGGATTCAGCTCTTGTTTTCCAAAAATTACAGTTGTTATTTTATCTTTGCTGTTTCTGTATGTCAGTAATTCTTTAAAATCTTTTGATAGTTTTAGATATGGTGAGATTAAAATCAGTCTAGTTTCCGCATTTCGTATTAAATCTTCTATTTCAGATACTGCTTTTCTCGTGTTTAAAAATTTTGCCATTTATCTTTTAGTTTCTTGGTTTTCTCAGTTTTGGTTAATTCTTTACAACGTTAAGTATAAGAAACGTAAGGCAGGTGATAAGCGCTATCGCTTCGGTTTATTACTTAGCTAGTTATAAATATTTCACTTTTATTTTTTATATAAATATAAAGTTTTATAAGGAGTGGACTTTATAAATCTGCCTACTGTCAGGCTAGTAAATACAAAGTTTTTGGGGTGACACAAAATCGCTTCGTTTTAGTAACGTTTTATTGGTAGTTTTTATTATGTCAAATTTTCGATATTCAAGTCCTGTAATTTTGTCCTTTTTTAATCTATTCCAATAGGATGAAAACGGTGTAGAAAAAGTCATTGATTAATTTTGGTGGTAATGTGTTCGAAAATAAAAAAAGCTCAAAGATCCTGATTTTAGAATCTTTGAGCCTAGAAAACTAGTGTCTCAGATTAAGGAAGAATTTGTTTGTTTTTTACTTCAGTTCTTTGTTGCTCACAGTTATTATAATTTTCTAATATTTATTATTTTAAAATATTCCGAAATCGAATGTAGAAGGGACTTCAATTACTTTATAATTAGTATTATCTCCGTTTGTAACAATTTTCAAAAAAGTCAAATTATTTTTATTTATCTCTTCTATTAATTGAACTTCTAATTCTGCTATTTTTCCTTTTGGAAATAGTCGTTTAGATTTATCGATAATTTGATTCAATGAATATTCTTTATCAATCATTTCTTTGTTTATTTTATTCTTTATTAATCGCAGAAAATCTTCGTAGCTATCTATTTGAGTTTCAATCTGACCTTTTATTTTTTTGTCGTTTACAAACAAATTGACTAGTAGGTGGTTGATAATATCTAATAAAATATATAAGTGTTCTTTTTTAGGTTTTGCTATTTCGTGAAGAGCGTCATTTCCTAAAAACCGGATTGAATGTAGTCTTTTTGACTCGCTTACAGTTAGATGTCCCTTTTCGTTTAAAAGATTAATTCTTTCTTCTAGGTTATCTTTTCTTATTTTTAAATAATTGCAAAGTGCTTCAATTATTGCTCTTAAACCTCCAGCTGTTAAAATATAAGAATTGGCTTTTAATGCATTTATAGTTTCGGAATAGATTATTCTAATTTTTTCAGGAAGATATGATAAGGTTTCAATTTCATAACTTTTCTCTAGTGAATATGGATATATAAATTCATCATCATAATAGTCTTGATAACCTTCTTCATTCGGCTCTGTCATTTCTGTATTTCCATAAATATTCAAGAATGAAATAGTTTCACATCCATTACATTCAATTATAAAATATTTGTCTACCCATTGGAAATAACCATCGTCGTCGCCACCTCTTTTTTCAACTTTGTGAAGTGCAGATTGATTTCTAATACCTTTACAGTTTCTACAAAAATATTTTTTTTTCATTTCGTTTTAATTGTGCCCAATAAGCGCATAGACGCATGTTCCATATTAATTTGCTTGTGGGGGGAGGAATACTGATTATAAAAGTAACTGCTATTTTCTATAGTTGTCTGCGGTTTTCCACACTAGAGGGCACTATTTAGTGATTACTCTATAAAGTGTTTTATATAATCGGTGAATGGTGTGTTTTTAATGTGTTTTTTTTATAAAAAAAAAAGAGGAAGAAGTTTAATAGCTCCGTTTTGTGTACAATAAGTACCCAATTAAAATAGAATGAACATGAGTTAAAGCTGTGTTTTATATAAGTTGTTGTCGGTAGTGTTTTCCGTTCACCCTTGTTTTTTTAAATTTTAGAGAATGAATACTTGCTGATTTTAAGAATTATAGAAAGTAATAAAATTATATTAGAAAAAGAATATTCATTTATATCCATTAATCCGTGAGCGACCTGATTTCTTAAATTCAATCCGGCTTTTTCAGATAGAACATATTTTATGAAAATCCTGTCTTCTTCGTCAAATCTAGTATGATTACTATCTGAACTTTTAATGTCAGCAAGCAAATCATCTAATAATTTTTCCATTACCAATTCTTCCTTACCTTTCTGTCGTGTTTTAAAAGTAGCTATTTCAATTTTTTCACAAAAATTTCTAATTAAAGTTTCAATTTTTAAAACTAAACTGTCGGTAATAGTTACATAATCTAATTCATATTCATTGTCAGCGGAATAAGAATCTAATTCTATAAACACTCGTTTTATACCAGGTTTTATTAAATCGATTGGAACTATTCCATAAGTCTCGCCATTATAATTTCTTATTATGGGCTCGTTGAACCAAGTTTTTTCTAAATAGGTTAATATTGAGTCGTAACTTATTTTGTCAGCTTTATATGCCTCTAAGAAAAATTGATGCATTGTTTGAGTTCCAATTTGAAAATTGAAACCATATGATTGCCAGAAATTAAAGGCATCTTTTTCTTCTTCTGTTTGAAAAGTATCTATAGTATTACCATACTTATCTAAAATTGAAGAACCAAGCATTGACATAAATGGATTTCTCTTTTTTGTGTCATCAGCCATTAATTGAATGTTCTCAATTTTATTGTACCAAGGTGTTACTATGAGGTAATGAATGATATCATTTTCATTTCCCGCTGATACAATTTCTTTTATGTTTTTGGTGATTTGGTCTGTATGTTCCTTTGGGAAATCTTGCCGAATTGTTGCTAATTTAAATTTACCTCTCTGTTCAGAATATTTTTTTTCAACTTCAGATATTTTTTCTTTTTTCTTTATTTGTTGGTATAACCTTAAAGCCTTTTCGGTAAATGTAACCGCAGCCATATTGTTGCCATTTTCTGCATTATCAGAAAGTTTCAAATAAAGTTCGGCTTTGTATTCTAAATATCTGTCAATTTCTTTATCAGTTTTTTTAGCAATATCGATATTTAAGTCTGTAACGTAAATCGCCCCCCAAGTATCAGTTCTTTCTAATTCTTCTGCTCCTTTATTATTTTTAAGTAGGATTTTATCGTAATCAACTTTATTCTTGAATACTTTAAAATATTCTGAAGTTAATCTAGATAAATCAATTAGAACACGAAGCGTGCCATCCAGAGTTATATTCCATTCATTATGTGTATTTGATACTGAATTTATTATTTGGTCAAGTTCATCCGTTAATTTAGACTTATGAGCCAATAAGAATGCATTTTTAAAACTCGTAAAATACTCTAATACATAATGTTTTTTATCACTTGGGTTTTTAGCAATCTCAAGGTATTTCTGACTTAAAGAATATAACTCCTTAAAGAGTTGTTTTTTAAAGTTAGTATGTTTGGAATAGGTTGTCTTACTACCAAAATAAATTAGAAGACCAAATTCAGTTTTTGCATAAAGATTGCTACAATTCTTATACCTGTTTTCAAAATATTGAAACTCTTTTTCTTGTAAATCGCTCACATTTGGCCAATAAAAAGGTCTAGTTGTTCCATCTTCAAAGGTTTGTGTGCCAGCCGTTTTCCAACCTAAACCATCTAATGTTCCATCATCATCATTTTCTTTTTTATCGAATGATTTTGAAATAGAAAAAGCTTGTCTTTCAAGTTCAGATAGTTCTAAAGTTAAAAAGTCCTCTTTGTCATTAAGAATCTGGGATATAGCTTGTAATTCAGAGTTTATAGTATGATTTGAGCGACAATCGTAATCACTTTCATTTAGCTTTTCGTAAAATTGTTCAAGTTCGTTCATTTTTAATCAGGGACTATTTTCTGCATTACCAGCAACAAGCGGATATACGCATGTTATATTATTTATTCTTTTTTCTGGGGGGAGATTTACTTCATATAAAAATAGTTGCTATTTTCTATAGTTGGCTGCGGTTTTCCACAGTGGAGTGCTTTTTTAAGGGATTATTCTATAACCTGTATGATAACATCGGTAAAAGGAGCGTTTTTAGGGAATTTATCCTGTTAAAAAAATAGGAGTAAACTTTTTAGGCTTCGGTTTATGTATAAAAAACGCCTTTATTTCGCTCTAAAATGGCGTACAGAAGTAAATAAAGCTGCACCTACTTGTTAAGGAGGCTCGGAATTTTGCTTTACTAGATAGCCGTACTTTTTAAGCCTCCGTTAAGTCAACTTAAGGTACAGGGAATATTGGCATATGCTAGTCAAGCTATTTTAACTATTTTTGCGCCTGTCATGAAAGTATGTATTGCGGTAAAACCAAGTGTTGCCCTTGAAATTACTACCATATTAGGAGCAAATAAAAGTCAATACGGTAGAAGAAATACAAAAAGACCTCAATATTATAGCCGATTTAATTAGCAAACTAAATCTAAATACTAAAATAGGATCTAAGGTTTAAAATAGGCAATCGCTTCTCGGTACCATAAATACGCTATTTTTAGTTTGCAACTTGTTCCCCAAGGAACACGGTGGTTCTTTATAAAAGTTTAATACGCGTTAAACCAACTATAATTAAACCAGTAAGAAGGCTAACTATAAAAATTAAGATACTAAAAATCCACCATTGAATACTAAAGCCGTGAGAATACCAAGTACCTTCTAAAAGTCCGGTAATTATACTTACGGGGGTAGCAATAAGCAATAGGGTACGAAGAAATTTTTTGGGTTCTCTAGAGGCGTGTTTTTTGCGTACCCCCAGAATAATCGCATAAATTATGGACAGTACTAAGACTATAAATAATATCATTTTTAGAATTTAAGATACGTTTACATTAAAGGTTTTAGTGTTTTGATTACAAGGGGTATAACTACTTCTTTGGTCCTGAACAACAGCAATAGGTATTTTAGTTTTCCTTGATTACTTAACGCATTATTAAAACACCTCGTGAGCTGGTCTAAATAGAATGCCTTAACTATTAATTGGTTTCTTGAAAATATTCATAGGCATACCCACCTATATCTCCATCATTTAATTGATTTCCGCTTGAATCTTTCAAGTCATATCGTTGTTGTACACCTCCTATAGCAGCGCTACCTTCTAGTCCTAAAAGAATACTATAATAAATGTCCGTACACGTATTGTTTATTATTTCTTCCATTATTTTATTTTGATGGTCAGAAAGGTTTAGAGATTTTATTAATGCACCCACTGAAGTTGTTGGTTTTCTGGATAGGTATTCTTTTATGATATCTTGTTTTTCTTTATAAAATCCTTGTACAAATTCTTCTGTGTTCATTTATTTTTTATTTAGTGGTTAGGCTGGGCAAAGAAACCTTTCTGTTTACCAGAACCGAACATGTTTTTTGTTTTCTTAGGAGTATATAGCTAGCAATTTAGAAGCTTATAACGTTTTTTTTATTTTTATAATAACGTATAATTCCAAAATTTAAAAGCCCTAGTACTATTGAAACCGGGAAGAACATTATATTCCCCATGATACCCATGAGTAGTGCTGTGGGGATATTCATAAAAAATTCTGCTATAGGTTCTTTAAGTAGTACTGTAAACCAACATCCTAAAAGTATAATTGCCATACAACTTAAAACAGAAAGAAGAATCAATTTAAATTTTGAGTAGGTTTCAAATTTTGAATAATAAAAAAATAGCGTGTACAAAATAATACATGCTAGAGACATCCCACCCATTAATGGGTAATTTACAGCTTCGGTAAAAGAACTTTTACCGCCTATAAATAAGATTCCGTTGCCAAGAATTAGATTGCTGGTAATAAGGGTAGCTGCTATTTTTGTTCTGATGCTTTGTAACATGTTGCGAGTGTGGATGCTATTTTACGTATAGTTGCATTCCGTGTTATTTAAGTTTAGTTATCTGACCGGTACCATATTTTTCCGTTGTTTGTTCATCAGAATAGGCGGTATAGGAATACATAAAGGTATCCTCATTGATCCAGTAAAATGTATTGAAATTACAAACGTTTTGACCAAACGTTTCTGTGCCCCAACCAAAATCTATTAAATAGGTATAGCTGTCTCCTAGCTGTTCTTGAAAAAAATAACTACTGCATTCTTGTCCAGGAAACCAGCCATTCAGTCTCATTTTTTTAGTTGGAGAGGCTACAATATACTTCGGATTTCCTACCGTTTCTAGAGATTCTCCTGTTCTTATAGAAATAGAATAATCACTAGTATGGCCTCCTTCAAATAAAATAATTTCTTCGGTAGGGTAGTAGGCCACAAACTCATAATCATTACTTTCTTGATTGATGCGAAGCACTTGTCCGTTCTCCAGTATAATTTCATCAATGCTGCGCCCTAAACCGGGTACATTTTTCCAACGGACTCTTGAGGCTAACAATTTTTCGGCTTCTTGTGCTGAGGTGATGCTAGGCATATCATCTGTAGGGACCTGTTCTTTATAAAGGCTATAAAATGTTAAGCTGTCTATTTCTTTGTGTGTAATGGTCGCTTTATGAAGTTTTTCTAGGTAGGTGTTTAAAACATAGCCTTCTTCGTGGTAATCGTAGTCCTTAGTTTCTGAAACAATATAAGGGAAATTATAAAACTTAATTTTCACCCATTCGCCTAGCACAGGAGTCCCATCTTCTATAGTTTGGTAGGTTAACCCCGTGTTCTCTACTACATCTACAGTGCTTCCGTAGGGTAATTTTCCTATTCTATTTGCGGTACTATTTGGTGCTTCCCTAATATTTAATCCGCTAGAAGCGATGCTAAAATACGTCTCTTGGCTATGCATTAACACTACCGTGAATAGCGCTAGTACCATTAAAATAATTTTCTTCATTCCTTTTTTTTTAACTGTAGCACCTAGTTATTTAGTCTATAGACATAAAATACCCCTATAACGGGCACGAGCACCTATTTGGAAATTAGTAGCCCATCAATCAGCATCGCCAGTGGTGTGGTTTAAGCGCTCTATAAACTTCTCTACATTAAATTTAATATCATCTTCGCCTATCTGGTCAAAAGGGTTTTCTAGATGCTCTTGAATGTTTTCTAAGCTTACCAGAATCATGGTAAGTAAGATAGGAATTACAAACTCTAAACCCCAAGACATTTCTTCTGCTTTAAAAGCAAAATAAGGGCCATAAATAATAGGAAGTATTTTTATGAATAAAGAACTAAAAGCCCGTAGTGTTCTTGGTGTTCTGTATTGGTAAATATGCTTGATGGACTCAAAGGAAACCATCATTTTTTGTAGATATTGATTGGTTCTAGAACATTCTCCTGCAGATAAGCCTTCTTCTCGTAACTCATGTTTGATATAGAGCGAGAAATCAGAAAAATTATCATAGACTTTTTTTTCGTTTTCTATTAAATTCGATTTTGGATCGGTAAACAAAATCCTGAAATTATTAAAAAAATCAAATATTAAAGTCGACATTTTTGTTACGTTTTCTGGCTTGGGGTTTTCAATCCAATCTCTTGAAACAAAGTAAATAGCACGCAAATAGCCTTTTATTGCTGCATATTCTCTAAGTGCAGCTTCTCTTCTGTTGTAGGCGCCGCCAATAGAAAATACAATGGGAAAAATAATAGAGGTAGCGACTAAAGTTAGTGGGAACTCCGCTTCGTACTTGTAGTGAATGCAGATCGCGGTAGAAATTACGGCTAATCCAGAGATGATAACCGTTTGAAGGTTTACAATGAGGAGAAATCTTTTTATATTGAGTTTCATTGGTTGTAATTAAATAAAAGATGCGAAGCTATGAAAATTACGACGATCGGAGTAGGACTCGTTGTTGATTAGATTTTGGGTGACATTTTTCAGTAAGTCATTTGGGTAACGATTTTAAAAACTATTATTTTTTTACGAATGTGATCTAACGTTCCCTTTTAGTAAAGAAGTTTGCCGTACACTAATTTTTCGAACTCTTCACCTTCTTCTCCCGGTCTGTCTATTCCATTTTGATCATCTCCCCAATGGGTTAACTCATGCAGTAACGTGATACCAACCAAGTATACATTCCCAGCTCTAGCCATACGTTTTCCTCTTCCTTTTTCAAAATCAGTCACTAAAGAAGTATCTATCCTTAGTTCATTTGATTGTTGATTTGGGGAGAATTCTCCATATGCATCTACGAGGTAGGTTACTTTAATTTGTGGACCTTTGCCCCATATTAACGCATCTCTTAACTTCACGTCATTAAGATTAGCTATCTTTTTTAAGGCTTGAACAATTGCAGGAACATGTACTACTTGAGGTAAATTAACCTTAACATAGTAAGCTAGTTTTGGATATTTTCTAATATCAGTTTTTGACATTTTCATAGATATAATTTTTAATTATTGTTCGTTTAGTTTTGAGGTAACAACGGTCCATTCGTTATTCAATTTTGCAAACTCAATAGAAACATGAATCCCCTCTATGGGATAATTAAAAATGATACTTGCTGTATTTTCAGAGATAACAATAGTAGAAAAAAGTAGGTGAGCTTGTTCCTTATTTTTCAATTTCGAAACATCTAAAATCTGTACTTTTTTGCCAAACTTATCAAGCTCTAGGCTTGTTGGAATTTTGTTGTTACTTACTATAATCAAAGGAGAGCGTTCTGGTAATTCTGTACTATGAAAGTATTGCTGCAATTCAGGTAAATCAATAGATTGTTGAATTATTTTCTGAAGGTCTTCATTTTCGATAGTAACATTTATAGCAGGTGTTATTTTCGCTTCTTGTTCTGTAGTTTCTTCATCTGTAATAAGTGTTGTTTTTTGATTTGGGTTTTTGCATGATAGGAGCATGCCGTAGCATACTACTAGTGTTATTCTGAAGATTTTAAATGTCATATTTTTTTAAATAATATAGTATTAGATTTTGAATACAAATGTTATCTAAATGTACTAAAAAAGAATTGCCAAATTTGTAATGTCTATTTCTGTATGATGAATAGTACTGTGACATCCTTAGCGTTTACATTTAGAATTTCCACCAAGGTTTTTTCTTTTCTGTGTCCTGGGATTTTTTAGTATTGGAAGATACTAATAATACGTTTTCTATTTTCCCGATGAAGGCAGAGTTTCCTGTTGGCTCAATTCCAATTCCTTCTTTTTTAGGAAGATACCGTTGGCAAAATTCAAACCCTTCATCCTGAGTTTTATCAAAAGCTGAGACATAAATGGCATCGTACTTTTTTTCTTCCCAAGTAATAAAACCATCAAAAGCGATTAAGGCAAAATCTGGTTTTACGTTTAGTGCTATTAATGTTTTCTTTGCAGCAGAAATACCATCTTCATATTTTGCTGTAACAAAGCGTTTCAATTCTTTCTTGTCTCCGGTTTGTGTCATTAAAAAAGGAACAAGAGGACCACCAGACTCAGCTATAGAAGCTACTCCGTGGTCTAACCCGTGAAACATAAAGTCCATAAATTTAGGATCTTGTTCGTTTAGTGCTGCCATTTTAGTTGATTTTAGGATTCCATTGTTTTCCTGTTAAAAAATATAGTTGTCCGTTAAAAACGATTCATCATAGTTGTTCTTGTCTAAGTTGATCTAAACTGCAGGTGCTGTAGCTATTATAAGAGACTATATTTAATAAATATTACAAATTCTAAAGCAAACGCAACAAATAGAAATACTTTGGCTTTTTGATGCGGCATTACTATAGCAGCAACTAGGGTAACCACAGGGACCACCAAGTTGGTGATTATTCTCAAAGGCCGTATGGAATACACATCTATGTATTCTATTAGGTTAATGAAAAAGTAAAATAAACTTACCACTAGGCCAGAGCCTATAATTAACATAAAGAGATTTACAATTTTATCTACATCCTCATTGTTTTGATTTTTTTGAGGTACTAATTTAGCACCACAATTTTTGCAAAATAAGGCTGATGGTATATTTTCGGTACTACAGGCTATACAGTTCATGATATACTTTTTTAATTAATTTTTAGGATCGCTCCCATATTCATTAGATCCTTTGTCTCCTTCTTGAAATAATAGAAAGAGTCCGTAAAATGGTATTAATTGAAACCAACCAGAATTACCAAGATCGTGGCAGCGTTTGGCAGCTTGTGCCCAGAGTATCCAAATACAAGGAATTAATAGCAGTAGAATTATTATTCCAGCGCTGCTACTTCGGGTGCTTTCTACAATGAATAGGAGTAAAAAATAAAAGACCGTGTATAGGAGCATGGTGAGTCCGTATTCTGTTCTTCTTATTCTTCCTTCAAATGAGAATATACGCTGAAACATACCGCTATTGTCTAGGTTACTATGCGGGACACGATTAGAACGTTTGGGAATATACTTTACTTCTCCACCATCTTTTGGACAAATAGTGGTATCATCCGTATAACTGGTATAGCATTTAACACATCTAGGGGTTTTGTCTTCTGGGGTAAGTAGCCTTTCTCCATCTTTTTCACAAAAAACGTATGCCTCGGAATAGGTAGTTTGGCATAAGGGGCAGCTATTTACTTTAGCTGTTGCAGGCTCTTTTTCTGGGATTACTGCAACTGCTGTGCCACATACTTGGCAGAAACTAGCACCTTCAGTAATGAGGGTAGCACATTTTGTACAAATGTTTTTCATAGAATAATTTCAGGTTGGTCGGTAAGAGTATAACGGTAATTGTGTTTATCTATTTTATAGCCTCCAATTTTAGGAAATATAATAGCCTGCTAGAAATAGCAGCATAAGGCCAAAACCTATGAATAATGCTATTTTAGCTTTTTGATTGGGTATTAATACCGCGGCAATTAATAGGGTTAGTGTAGGGATCAAGGTCATAAATGAGAATAGATTGACCACATCATAGATAAAATCTAGCTCAAAAGTGCTGATCAAAAAATAACCTAGTTCTACCACTACAAAGGAGGCAATTACAGCGAGTAACAACCAGATGGTTTTGTTAGAACTAGAATCTGGAGCTTGATTTGTGGGATGCAGCGGAGCGCCACAATTTCTACAATATTGAGCATTTTCTTTATTTTCGATCCTACAGGCAGTACACTTCATGGTTTTCGTTTTAAATTAGTTACTTAGGACTACTTCCATATTGATTTGTGCCTTCTGCACCTTTTAAGAATAAAATAAAGGCTCCGTAAAAAGGAATGAGCACATACCAACCGCTATTCCCAATATCATGACTACGTTTAGCGGCTTGGGCCAGAAGGATCCAGGACATGAGTAGATTAAAAACAGAAAACACAACTATAGCTATTCCAAGGTTAGACATGGTGGTATTGGCTATTATGATAGCATTTACTATGCAGTACATAAGCACTGTGAATAGGTATGAAGTTCGGTTGATTCTTCCTTTAAAAGAAAATATCTTTAGGGAGCTGTTTTTTTTAGGAGTATTCGTTACTGTACTACTATTTTTAGGTGCCGGTGTCGTTTTCACTTTGGTGTTATAGCTAACTTCTGCACCATCTTTTGGGCAGATGGTAACCTCCTTAGGATAACGTGTGTTACATAAAACACAGCTAGGAAGTAGAGCTTCTGAAGGGAGTAGCATTTCGCCATCATTCTGACAGAATTTAAATTCTAGTCCGTAAGTGGTATGGCAAACTGGACATATGTTGTTAAGAACTACTTGTGTTTCTACTTGTTTTCTTGCGGTTGGAGCACCACAGATTTTGCAAAATTCGCCATCATCTTTTATTTCTGTAGCACATTTGTAACAGATTTTTTTCATAGCGTATTACTGTGTTGGCGGTTTTCTATGTACAACGATCACAAAAGAAATGTATTTTATAAGGCCTGATAATAATTATCACTACACATTATAGATAGCCCCAATTTAAGAAATAGGCGTTGCTCCATATTTTTAGGGTATATGATTGATGAGGTACGCTCAATAAAAGCGCTGTTTAGCTCACTTTAAAATAATTCAGAAATAGAATAATGCTTAAAAAGCAGAATCATTTTGTTTTTATTTCTCTCTAAAGAAAATATAAATATTCTGTGGGTCTAAAGGGGTCCAATCTGTACCTTGAAAAGTAGCGGAGTCCCAATAAAAATTTGCAGTTATATTTTTAATTTTGCTCAAATCGCCATCGTAGGTACTCATATTTGTGGCATTCCCGTCATAGGTGTTACCAATAACTTCCCAATAGCCGCCTTTGGCACTTACTTTTTCTGTTAATGCAGCAATTGCGTTTTTTTCACTTTCTACAGTGGTACTCGTTACAAGTGTTTGCCATTGTTTTTCCATTGTAATTTCTGTTTTAGGTTTAAGCACAAAGAACCATAAGCAAAAGCCTATTAGGGCAAGTAACGCAGCTGATACCATAGATGTTTTCATTTTATGTTTTGTTTGGATAGGGTTTTATCTACCCATTTTAAATAAACGGCGTCGTGTCTTTTTTTAATTTGTTCACCACCATTCATAATAGAATTAAAATCTTTTTCATGAGGAGTACCTTCTTTGTATTCATCAGGTAAACCTAACATATGACCAAATTCATGAACAATACCTCTTTGTTTTCCTCCGCCATTTTTCATCACAGTCGTAAAATCTTCACTATCTAAATTTACCCTGCTTGTAACGGGGTTGACAGAGCTAGTGCTAAAAGCACCTTTCTTTATTTTTTTTACATGAACTTCCCAATGTTCGGTAATAGACCATCCGTTGGTAATAAATTCAAAACGAAAATCAATAAAAACTTTTTTGCCTTTGCTCAATTTTTTTAAGACTCTTTTATTGCCCCATTTTGCGTTAACAGTGCTTTCAAAATCTTTTACAAATTTTGTTTTGTCAAAGGCAGACCATACTATAGTTCCGCTATCTTCAAATAGTACCTGAATTTTCATAAAAATAATTAAGGTCAAATGTTTGGTAGCATCTGAGACCAAATAGAGGTCATAGGCATCATTTACACCACCACCTAACAAGCCTATACTTCCAGAAGTATAGTCCGTTTCTTTAGCTATTATTTTTTCTCCAGGCTTTAGTACATCCAAAATTATAGCATCTTTAATTTAGTTTTAGAAAGAGAATAGTCACTTTCTTTAAAAATTAAAGATATCAATTTATATCCCATTTTCTATACGAGGTGTAAAAAACAATCAACATAAGAAATAATTCTTATACTGATTGTTTAAAAACGTATAGCTAGTTTATAATAAACCAGCGCGCTCTAAAAGCGGTTCTATCTTAGGTGCTGCACCACGGAATTTTTTATACAATTCCATTGGGTTTTCTGTACCTCCTTTAGAAAGTACATGTTCTTTAAATTTAGTAGCCACCTCTTTATTGAAAATTCCTTTTTCTTTAAAGTATGCAAAAGCATCAGCATCTAAAACTTCTGCCCATTTGTAACTGTAGTATCCAGAAGAATAGCCGCCTTGAAAAATATGAGCAAAAGACGTGCTCATACAGGTTTCTGGAGTAGGAGGGTATAGATCAGTATCTTTAAAAACTTGATCCTCATGCGTTTTTACATTCGTGATAGTCGTAGGGTCTGTTCCATGCCAAGACATATCTAACAAACCAAAACTTAATTGTCTTAAGGTCTGCATTCCTTCTTGGAAGGTAGCAGAGGCTTTAATTTTTTCTACCAATTCCATCGGGATAACTTCTCCGGTTTCATAGTGTGTAGCAAAAAGTGCTAAAGCTTCTTTCTCATAGCACCAGTTTTCTAGGATTTGACTAGGAAGTTCTACAAAATCCCAATACACCGAAGTTCCCGATAATCCTGGGTATACGGTGTTTGCTAACATGCCGTGTAAACCGTGTCCAAATTCATGAAACAAGGTAGTTACCTCATTAAAGGTTAACAAAGATGGCTTACTAGCAGTAGGTTTGGTGAAATTACAAACGTTAGAAATATGCGGACGCACATTTTCTCCGTTTTCTACATATTGTGATTTAAAAGAAGTCATCCATGCACCCCCACGCTTTCCTGCTCTTGGGTGAAAATCTGCATAAAAAATAGCGACCAATGTACGGTCCTCATCATAAATGCGGTATGTTTTTACATCTTCATGGTATTTATCAATATCAAAAACTTCTTCAAACTGTAAACCATATAATTTTTCAGCTACCTGAAAAACACCAGCAATGACATTTTCTAGCTTAAAATAAGGCTTTAGTTTTTCATCATCTAAATTAAAAAGCTTTTGTTTCAATTTCTCAGAGTAGTACGCACCGTCCCATTTTTCTAAGCGGTCAATACCATCTAATTCTTTAGCAAAATCTTCTAGTTCCTTAAATTCTCTTTCGGCAGCAGGTTTTGCTTTTTCCAACAATTCATTTAAAAACTCTTGTACTTTTTCTGGGGTTTGCGCCATACGCTCTTCCAACACAAAATGAGCATGCGTTTTATAGCCCAATAAATTGGCACGTTCATGACGTAGCTTGGCTATTTTAAGTACATTTTCTTGGTTGTCTAACTCATCATTATGAAAAGCTTTGCTGCCAAAGGCCGTAGCTAACTTTTTGCGTAGTGCTCTGTTTTTGGCATATTTCATAAACGGAATATAGCTAGGGTAGTCTAAAGTAATTAACCAACCTTCTAATTCTTTTGCTTTTGCCATTTGTGCAGCTGCTTCTTTCTCTCCTTCTGGGAGTCCGTCTAGCGCTGCTTCATCGGTCAAATGCATTTGAAACTTATTTGTTTCTGCTAATATGTTTTCTCCGAAGTTTAATTTTAATTTTGAAGAAGCGGCGTCTATTTCTCGTAGACGTTTCTTTTTATCTTCGGATAGATTAGCGCCATTGCGACTAAAACCCTTGTATTTTTTATCTAAAAGTGTCTGTTCTTCGGTTGTTAAAGCTAAACGATCTTTCTGATCATAAACTGCTTTTACACGTTTAAACAAATCTTCGTTTAAAGTGATGTCATTGCCAAACTCAGAAAGAATAGGAGAAATTTCTTGTGCTATTTTCTGAATTTCTTCATTGGTTTCTGCAGAATTCAAATTAAAGAATACACTAGAAACACGATCTAATTGCTTGCCAGAGTAATCTAATGTTGCAATCGTATTTTCAAAGCTTGCTGCTTCCGTATTGTGGGTGATCGCATCTATTTCTGCACGAGCACCTGCTATAGCTTGCGTAAAGGCAGGCATGAAATGTTCGTTTTTTAATTTAGAAAATGGAGCAGTATCAAATGGGGATAATAATGGATTCATGGTATTATTCTTTGTTAGGGTCATTGACTGTTAGTTGATGAAAGGTATTGGCTGTGAAAAGTGCCAATAATGATCAATAGACAAGCATTAACTATTTTTATTTAAAGATTTAGCGCCTTCAATTACCTTTTGTTTTAAACCTTCTTTGTAAAGAATTATTTTATCTAATACGCATTTATCAGCGCTACCGATGATCTGAGCAGCAAGAATACCTGCGTTTTTAGCACCGTTTAACGCTACTGTAGCAACAGGAACGCCACCAGGCATTTGCAAGATAGATAACACAGAATCCCAACCATCTATAGAATTACTGCTTTTTACGGGCACTCCAATTACAGGAAGAGGCGACATAGAAGCTACCATTCCTGGTAAATGTGCAGCACCACCGGCCCCTGCAATAATTACAGTATACCCTTTAAGGTGTGCATTTTTACTAAAATCAAACAATTTTTCAGGCGTACGGTGGGCAGAAACAATATCTACATCAACTTCTATATCAAAACCTTTTAAAATATCTATGGCATCTTGCATTACGGGCAGGTCACTTGTACTACCCATTACTACGGCTACTTTACTCATGTTGTTTATTTTTTCGTGGTGATTTTATATTTGTCAGATCCCATTTCTAATAAGATTTGATCTTCAAAATTATCAATTTCTTTAATAGGATAGGCAGATTTAAATTTCGTGATTTTATCGTTTAGCCTAAACTCGTAATAATACAGCTTGTTCGAAGATACGCCCATTACAAAATGATTACTACCTTCTAAATGATAGGCTAAGGTAATTTCATCTTCTAATTTTAAATGCTTCGCAGCAAAATATCCGGTTTCTTCTAAATTAGTATGCGCTAAAAAACAATCTTTCATGTCGTACATTTTACTTTTCAAAAATGTTCCTTTGAAAAGTAACCCATCATTTACGTAAATTTCTTTTGAAGGATATTTCAGAATTAATTCATAAGACCCATACAACTCAATGGCGCAATCTAGGGAGTCTACAAATGTTGTTTGAATGGTTTTATTTCGAATTTCGTTGATTAATTTGGTAGCTGCAGCTTCGTCAAGTTCTTTTTGAGCAATATCAGAGGCGTAAGTTTCTTTTAAATTGTTGTCCGAGAGCTGTTCTAATGAAACCATCTCAAGCTGTTTTTTGTCAAAAATGGGAGCTTCGTAGCTAATAGCTTTTTCTGACTCGCTATTGAATCCAAAAATACTTCCTTCACTATCAATAACAAACTCAAGGTTATCTATGCGGATCGTTTTTAACGGTGCTCTATTTTGTTTATTGTAGATGATGAGCTCTTTTTTTGAGGCTAAATTATCTGTTTTGAAGAAAACATAGTTCTCAGTATCACTATAGTAATTAGGTTTGTTCCCAACATTTTCCACGGTGAAGTCTTTTTCCAAAGCTTCTTCAAAAAACAACATTTCAGGGTGCTTATCTTCTTCTGTTTTGCAAGAAAACGTTATGAATAGCAGTAAAATGAGGTAGGTGTACTTCATATAAAAGTAGTGCTCTAGTATTTTGTTATTTGCTAATCACTTTAATTGTTTCTTTTACTTGCTGCGCAATACGTCGTGCAACAGCAATATCTTTATTGACAATGGTAACATGGCCCATTTTTCTAAAAGGTCTTGTTTGCTTTTTGCCGTAAATATGTGGAGTAACCCCTTCAAGCTTTAAAATAGCTTCCATGTTTTCATACACAACATCACCACTATAGCCTTCGGCACCAACTAGATTTACCATAATACCGGCAACTTTACTTGCAGTACTTCCTAACGGAAGGTCTAACATAGCACGAATATGTTGTTCAAATTGATTGGTGTAGCTTGCTTCTATACTGTAATGGCCACTATTATGTGGGCGCGGAGCAACCTCATTTATCAATATTTTATCATCATGGGTCTGGAACATTTCTACAGCCAAGATGCCAATATGTTGCATTTTTTCGGATACTTGAAGCGCAATTTCAGTAGCCTTTTGGGCAACCTCCTCATTAATCCGCGCAGGGCAAATTACATATTCTACTTGGTTGGCTTCAGGATGAAACTCCATTTCGACCACCGGATAGGTAACTACGTCACCGGAAGGATTGCGGACAACTATAACGGCTAATTCATTTTTAAAAGGAATCATCTTCTCAGCAATACATTCGCCTTTAGGTAAATCATCAAGATCACTAAAGTTGCGTACTACTTTTACGCCTTGGCCGTCATACCCAAATTGAGCTGCTTTCCAAACAAAAGGGAACGCTAAGCCGCCATTGTCAACGCTATCTTTAATTTCACTAGCATACGCAAAGCGCGAAAATTCTGCCGTTGGTAAATTGTTGTCTAGATAAAAAAGCTTTTGTCTGGCTTTGTTTTGTATGGTTCTTAATGTTTTTGAAGGAGGGTATACTTTTACACCTTCATCTTCTAATTTTTCTAAGGCATCAAGATTTATATTTTCTATCTCAATAGTAAGCACATCTACCTGTTTGCCAAAATTATAAACGGCATCAAAGTCCATTAAATCACCCAGAATAAATTCATCACAAGCAATTTTAGAAGGTACATCTTCAGAAGCTTCTAAAACTTTAGTATAGATATCAAACTTTCGAGTTTCATAAAGCAGCATTTTCCCAAGCTGTCCGCCACCTAAAATACCTAGTTTGAAGTCAGATGAAAAATAATTTTTTGAATCTTTGTTTGACATGGTTGTGTGTAAATTCTGATTGAAATACAAAAATACACCGATTTCTTAAAACCGACGAGGTTACGAGTAAAAAGAGAAATCAAAACGCTATATTTGTCAATTCAAAAAAAATAACCGTGATACAGCTCCACGATAAACAGTTTAAACCATTTTTAAGTCAGGCTCAGCTTCTGGCTGCGGTAAAGAATGTTGCAGATAAAATTGCGGCCGATTACAAAGACGAAACACCTTTGTTTGTAGGGGTTTTGAATGGTTCTTTTATGTTTGTTTCAGATTTTTTAAAAGAATACCAACACCCTTGTGAGGTGTCTTTTGTAAAATTAAGTTCTTATAGTGGGTTAACTTCTACAGGGATTGTAGAAACACTATTAGATCTTCCGGAAAATATTAGCGGTAAAAGTGTTATTATTCTTGAAGATATTATAGATACAGGCAGAACATTAAAAGAGCTTGTGCATTTATTTTCACAAACAAATGTAAAAGAGTTTAAGATTGCTACCTTATTCCATAAGCCATCGGTCTATAACGGAGAATACAAAATTGATTATGTAGGTATGGAAATACCCGATAAGTTTATTGTTGGGTATGGATTAGATTATAACGAATTAGGAAGAAATTTAAAAGAAGTATACCAATTAAATCAAAATACTATGATTAACCTTGTATTATTTGGAAAACCTGGTGCTGGCAAGGGCACACAAGCTGAATTTTTAAAATCAGAATATAATTTAAAACATATTTCTACAGGAGATGTTTTTCGATATAATATTAAAAATGGTACTGAATTAGGTATTTTGGCCAAATCTTTTATTGATAAAGGAGATTTAGTTCCCGATGAGGTTACGATTAAAATGTTGCAAGATGAGGTCATCAAAAATGCAGATGCCAAAGGATTTATTTTTGATGGATTCCCGAGAACAACGGCTCAAGCAGAAGCTTTAGACGCTTTCTTGGATTCTAAAGACATGAAGATTAATGCGACTATTGCTTTAGAAGCAAATGATGAGGTGTTAATTCAACGTTTATTAGAACGAGGCAAAGTAAGTGGTAGACCAGACGATCAAGACGAAAATAAAATTCGCAATCGTTTTGAAGAATACAATTTAAAAACAGCACCCTTAATTTCTTATTATGAGGGTAAAGATAAATTTTTCAGTGTAAACGGAATTGGAGAGATTTCTGAAATTACCGAAAGATTAAAAAAAGTGATAGATACGCTTTAGGTTGTAGCACAACCAGATACACTATAGATAGAACACAATGACGGAAGGGAATTTTGTAGATTACGTAAAAGTAAATTTAGAATCGGGTAAAGGCGGAAAAGGATCCGTGCATTTACACCGGGAAAAATTTATTACTAAAGGAGGTCCTGATGGTGGAGATGGTGGTCGTGGTGGTCATGTTATTCTGAGAGGTAGTAAAGATTTATGGACTCTTTTAAATTTCAAATTTAAGAGAAGCTTTAGAGCTGGTCATGGTGAACATGGTGCAAAAAGTAGGAGTACAGGAGCCGATGGGGTAGATGTCTATTTAGATGTGCCTTTAGGGACCGTTATTAAAGATGCTGATACAGAAGAAGTACTCCTTGAAATAACGGAAGAAGGAGAAGAGAAAATATTAGTTCCTGGTGGTTTAGGGGGTCGTGGAAACTGGCATTTTAGAACCTCTACAAACCAGACGCCTAGATATGCGCAACCAGGAATTCCTGGGCAAGAATTGTCTGTAATTTTAGAATTAAAATTATTAGCAGATGTTGGTTTAGTTGGTTTTCCAAATGCAGGGAAATCTACCTTATTGTCTGTTTTAACCACAGCAAAACCTAAAATAGCAGATTACGAGTTTACGACACTAAAACCAAATTTAGGAATTGTAAAATACCGTGAGTTTCAGAGTTTTGTAATGGCAGATATTCCTGGTATTATAGAGGGAGCAGCAGAAGGTAAAGGATTAGGCTATTATTTTTTAAGACATATAGAACGTAATTCTACCTTACTCTTTTTAATCCCAGCAGATAGTAAGGATGTAAAGAATGAGTATGAAATTCTCTTGGATGAATTGCGTAGGTATAATCCTGAAATGTTAGATAAAGAACGTTTGGTCGTAATTTCTAAGAGCGATATGCTTGATGAAGAATTGCAATCTGAAATGAGAAGTGAATTAGAAAAGCAAATAAAAGATGTGCCGTTTATGTTTATATCATCGGTAGCACAATTAGGGTTAGTAGAGTTAAAAGATAAGCTCTGGAAGATGCTTAACGATTAATTTTTTAGGCCGATTATTTTTTAAGTATTTTTGTATAAATCATTATATATGAAAAAGATAGGTTTTTTAGTGGTCTTATTCTTTCTTGTTTCTTGCAGCGCGGTGCGCGTAAATTACGATTACGATACCAAAACAGATTTTACTTCTTATACAACATATAATTATTATCCCGATCTGGTATCGGGATTAAGTGGTCTTGATGAAAAGAGAATTCTAGTACTTATAGATTCTACGATGCAAGCCAAAGGCATTCAGCTTGCTGAAGAGCCAGACTTTTTAATCAATATACAAAGCAATGAATTTAAAGCTGCGCAAAACAATAATGTGGGCGTAGGACTAGGAGGTAGTGGTAGAAATGTTGGTGGTGGTATCTCTATAGGTCTCCCGGTTGGACAACCAAAACTAGAACGCGAAATTCAAATTGATTTTGTAGATAGCCAAAAAGAATTTTTATTCTGGCAAGCGGTAAGCGCAAGCGGATTTAAAGAAAATGCGACCCCAGAAGTTCGGGAACAAAAACTAAGAGAAATTGTTGACAAAGTCTTTAATAAGTATCCTCCAAAAGCCAATTAAACGCTTTTTTATCTTCTGAGCATAGTATTTCTTTGCAGTGCATACATTTTAAGTTTTTTTTAAGTTTTTTTTAAGTTTTTAGGAAGTCTTTTTTTGGCTACCCAACGTATCTATATAGAATTTCCCCCAAACCAATTCGAAGAAAACAAACAAACATTAATTTGTAGTAGTAGTAATATGTCTTTTTTTATGGTGAAGCGTGCGGAGTTTTATATTGAAAATAATAAAGTTGAAGTTTTTCATTCTTTATGGAAACAATTTGTGCACCTAAATGGCAAGCGTGTTTCTGAAAAGTTTGGCTTCCTGCAGGCTGAGCATTATTTTAAACTTAATGGCAGCAATTATGATCTTAGACTAGCTCCTAACTTTATTAAGCCCGTAGCAAAAACCTTAAAGGTACATAAGAATAGTGTTCCCGTAAATTTAGAAAACTCTATTGTACGTAGCTCTAGAACTTTATTAATACTCGTAATAGCAGTAGGTATTTGGTTAGGGTTCATGATTGGTGTTAAATTATATGCTGCTATCTGGGGCTAGTTTCTCCATATTCCACTTACAACTTTAATTTTACCGTTCCCCATATTTTCAAAGAATAGGGTAGCTTTCGTGTGTAATTTTGTTTTGAGAAAAAAATGAATCTTTTCTTTCATAACAAATTAAGTATTTGTTCTTCAGATAGCTAATGAGATTTAGAAAGAGAATTAATCTTTAATAACACACCGATGAAAAAAATCAATCACAAAATCAATCACAAAATTAAACTTATGTTGCTTTTTGCCTTTACGGCATTGAGTATGCAAATGACGAAAGCTCAAGATGTCGTTGGCTCTTGGAAAGGAACACTTGCTGTACAGGGTACAGAAATGCCGCTAGTTTTCAATATCTCTGAAGAGGAGGGCATATTAACGTCAACAATGGATAGTCCTGCTCAAGGTGCTACAGACATCCCTATGGATGAAACCACATTAGTAGGAGAAGAGTTGAGTATTCATTTCAAGCAGGCAGGCATTAAATACGTAGGAGCTGTCGATGGCGTTAAAATTACTGGGATATTTTACCAAGCAGGAATGGAATTTCCTTTAATTTTGGAGAAAACAGAGAAAATGATTCCAGGAAATACCGCTTTACCTAGTTCTGATGAGGCGTTAACAGCATTAGCACAGGCCGATAACGGTGATTTTAAATATTCAGTTTCAGATTATTTTGCAAAACCAAAAGCATCATCTTTCAATTATGCGCCTAACGGAAAGTATATTTCATATATGGAAAAAGACGATGATGGAAAACGTCATGTGTATGTAAAAGAAATTGCGACCGGGAAAATAACCAGAGCTATTGAAGAAAAAGAAGAGTTGATTAGAGGATATGGCTGGGTTAATAATAACCGATTGGTATACTTAATGGATCAAGGTGGTGATGAAAACTTCCATTTGTATGCAGCAGATTTAGACGGTGCAAACCAAAAAGATCTTACTCCTTTTGAGGGTGTAAAAGCAAACTTTTTAGAGCTTCTAAAAGAAGATAAAGATCATATTATCATTTCTTTGAATAAGAACAATCCTCAAATTTTTGACCCTTATAAAGTAAATATTGTTACAGGTGCATTAGAGCAATTGTATACCAATGAAGACGTAGCCAACCCAATTATGGGATACAACTTTGATAAAGATGGAAACTTAAAAGCCTTCACAAAATTACGTGATGGTGTGGAGCAAGATTTATACTATGCAAATGCAGCAGGTAAGTTTGAAATTGTCAATAGCTTAAATTGGAAAGATTCTTTCTCTATTCTTAGCTTTAATTATGCTTCAGAGAATACAGATGACGCGTATGTGGTTTCTAATTTAAATAGCGATAAGTCAGAAATTATATTATATGATTTTAAAGAAAAGAAAGAAATAAAAAAGGTGTTTGCACATGATATGTATGACGTGTCTAACCTTTCGTTATCTAGAAAAAGAAACTATGAATTAGATTACTTCCAGTATGAAGGTGAAAAATCTGTAATTGTTCCGGTAAGTAACTATTATAAGAAGCTTCATAAGAAATTTGAAAAAGAATTTAAAGGAAAGCAATTCGGAATTGCAGATGCTACGGATGATGAGAACAATTATTTGTTATATGTAACAAGTGATAAGTTAGCGGGAGTTTACTATTCTTATGATGTAAAGAAAGACGAGTTTAAAATGGTCTATAATATCATGCCTCAATTAAAAGAGGAAGATATGGCTGATGTTCGTCCTATTACTTTTAAAAGTAGAGATGGCCTTACCTTACATGGGTATATTACCATGCCAAAAGCTGCTTTAAACGGAGAGAAAGTTCCTGTGATTGTTAACCCACATGGTGGGCCACAAGGCGTACGTGATTCTTGGGGTTTTAATCCGGAAGCTCAACTTTTTGCAAGTAGAGGCTATGCAACCTTACAAGTGAACTTTAGAATTTCTGGCGGATATGGCAAAAAGTTTTTGGAATCTGGTTTCAAACAAATTGGAAGAAAAGCGATGGATGATGTGGAAGACGGATTAGCTTATGTTATTGAACAAGGTTGGGTTGCTAAAGATAAGGCGGCAATCTATGGTGGAAGTCACGGTGGTTATGCAGTACTAAGAGGATTAACAAAAACCCCAGATTTGTATGCTTGCGGGGTAGATTATGTAGGGGTTTCTAATATTTTTACCTTTATGAATACCATGCCTCCTTACTGGAAGCCTTATGTGAAGATAATTAAAGAGATTTGGTATGATGAAGCAGTTCCGGAAGAAAAGGTAATCATGGAAGAAGTTTCTCCTGTATTTCATATTGATAAAATAAAGAAACCATTATTCGTGGTACAAGGCGCTAATGATCCTCGTGTAAATATAGATGAGTCAGATCAGATTGTAAGTGCATTGAGAGCTAAAGGAGTAGATGTTCCTTATATGGTAAAATATGATGAAGGGCATGGTTTTTCTAAAGAAGAAAACAGAATTGCGTTGTATGAAGCTATGCTAGGCTTCTACGCAAAACATTTAGGACAGCAATAAAGTGATTTAAATACTGATACTAAAAAAAGGGAGCCAAATGGCTCCCTTTTTTTATGGCTATTCCTTTCTATAGGAGTAGCGTAAACCGATTCAGGTTTAGGTAATGCCCGTTCGCTCTTGAAAAACTACCGTTGGTCATAAAGTAGTTTTAAATACTTGATAATCACTATATCTTTACTTCATAATAGAAAACAAATCATCAATCTTAAAAATAATCATCTTATGAAAAATTTAGTGTACACCTTCGGAATTATTGCTACTATGACTTTATCAAGTGTTGCAAATGCAAACGTAAATCCTACTGACAAAAGCGCAAAAGTAGAAACTACGAGCATCAAAAATGTAGCTCCTTTAAGTATCGCTGTTGCACAGAGCGATGTGAGTACAGTACAGAAGTTTATTGAATTTGGAGCCGATATAGAAGTTAAAACCAAAGTAAACGGAATGACCCCATTAATGTATGCGGCACGTTATAATAATGTAGACATGATCAAATTGCTATTGGACAATGGCGCAGATAAAGAAGCTGTTTCTAAACTAGGATTTACCGCTTTAAAATATGCAGAACTATCTGGAGCAACAGCAGCTTCAGCCTTATTGAAATAATAAGAAACAAAACATCAATCAATCATAAAAAAGGGAGCCCAATGGCTCCCTTTTTTTATGGCTATTACTTTCTATAGGAATAGCGTAAACCGATTCAGTTTTCGATAATCCCCGTTCGCTCTTGAAAAACTACCGTTGGTCATAAAGTAGTTTTAAATACTTGATAATCAACATATATTTACTTCATAATAGAAAACAAATCATCAATCTTAAAAATAATCATCTTATGAAAAATTTAGTCTACACCTTCGGAATTATCGCTACTATGACTTTATCAAGTGTTGCAAATGCAAACGTAAATCCTAATGACAAAAGTGCAAAAGTAGAAACTACAAGCATCAAAAATGTAGCTCCTTTAAGTATCGCTGTTGCACAGAGTGATCTAAGTACAGTACAGAAGTTTATTGAATTTGGAGCCGATATAGAAGTTAAAACCAAAGTAAACGGCATGACGCCCTTAATGTATGCGGCACGTTATAATAATGTAGACATGATCAAATTATTGCTAGATAACGGTGCCGACAAAGAAGCTGTTTCAAAACTAGGATTTACTGCTTTAAAATATGCAAAACTATCTGGAGCCACCGCAGCTTCAGTGTTATTGAAATAATACGGAACAAAACATCAATCAATCATAAAAAAGGGAGCCCAATGGCTCCTTTTTTTATGGCTATTACTTTCTATAGGAATAGCGTAAACCGATTCAGGTTTAGGTAATCCCCGTTCGCTCTTGAAAAATTACCGTTGGTCATAAAGTAGTTTTAAATACTTGATAATCACTATATCTTTACTTCATAATAGAAAACAAATCATCAATCAATAAAATAATCATCTTATGAAAAATTTAGTGTACACCTTCGGAATTATCGCTACTATGACTTTATCAAGTGTTGCAAATGCACACGTAAATCCTACTGATAAAAGCGCAAAAGTAGAAACTACAAGCATCAAAAATGTAGCGCCTTTAAGTATCGCTGTTGCGCAGAGTGATCTAAATACGGTTAAGAAATTTATAGAATTTGGCGCCGATATAGAAGTTAAAACGGAAGTGAACGGAATGACCCCATTAATGTATGCGGCACGTTATAATAATGTGGACATGATCAAATTATTATTGGACAATGGCGCAGATAAAGAAGCTGTTTCAAAACTAGGATTTACAGCATTAAAATATGCAGAACTATCTGGAGCAACAGCAGCTTCAGTGTTATTGAAATAATACGGAACAAAACATCAATCAATCAATCAATCAATCAATCAAAAATAGCTAAAAAAAGGGAGCCAAATGGTTCCTTTTTTTATGCGTATTACTTTCTATAGGAGTAGTGTAAACCGATTCAGTTTTCGATAATCCCCGTTCGCTCTTGAAAAACTACCGTTGGTCATAAAGTAGTTTTAAATACTTGATAATCACTATATCTTTACTTCATAATAGAAAACAAATCATCAATCTTAAAAATAATCATCTTATGAAAAATTTAGTGTACACCTTCGGAATTATTGCTACTATGACTTTATCAAGTGTTGCAAATGCAAACGTAAATCCTAATGACAAAAGTGCAAAAGTAGAAACTACGAGCATCAAAAATGTAGCTCCTTTAAGTATCGCTGTTGCACAGAGCGATGTGAGTACAGTACAGAAGTTTATTGAATTTGGAGCCGATATAGAAGTTAAAACCAAAGTAAACGGCATGACGCCCTTAATGTATGCTGCACGTTATAATAATGTATCGATGATAAAATTATTATTGGACAATGGGGCAGACAAGGATGCTGTTTCAAAAATGGGATTTACTGCTTTAAAATATGCAGAACTATCTGGAGCCACCGCAGCTTCAGTGTTATTGAAATAATACGGAACAAAACATCAATCAATCAATCAATCAATCAATCAATCAAAAATAGCTAAAAAAAAGGGAGCCAAATGGCTCCTTTTTTTATGGCTATTACTTTCTATAGGAGTAGCGTAAATCAATTCAGTTTTCGATAATCCCCGTTCGCTCTTGAAAAATTACCGTTGGTCATAAAGTAGTTTTAAATACTTGATAATCACTATATCTTTACTTCATAATAGAAAACAAATCATCAATCAATAAAATAATCATCTTATGAAAAATTTAGTTTACACCTTCGGAATTATCGCTACTATGACCTTATCAAGTGTTGCAAATGCACACGTAAATCCTACTGATAAAAGTGCAAAAGTAGAAACTACGAGTATCAAAAATGTAGCGCCTTTAAGTATAGCTGTTGCTAAAAGCGATTTAAATACGGTTAAGAAGTTTATAGAGTTTGGCGCTGATATAGAAGTTAAAACCAAAGTAAACGGCATGACGCCCTTAATGTATGCGGCACGTTATAATAATGTAGACATGATCAAATTATTGCTAGATAACGGTGCCGACAAAGAAGCTGTTTCAAAACTAGGATTTACAGCGTTAAAATATGCAGAACTATCTGGAGCAACAGCAGCTTCAGCCTTATTGAAATAATACGGAACAAGACATCAATCAATCATAAAAAAGGGAGCCCAATGGCTCCTTTTTTTATGCGTGCTAATTTCTATAATACTAGCGTAAACCGATTCAGTTTTCGGTAATCCCCGTTCGCTCTTGAAAAACTACCGTTGGTCATAAAGTAGTTTTAAATACTTGATAATCACTATATCTTTACTTCATAATAAAAAACAAATCATCAATCTTAAAAATAATCATCTTATGAAAAATTTAGTCTATACCTTCGGAATTATCGCTACTATGACTTTATCAAGTGTTGCAAATGCAAACGTAAATCCTACTGACAAAAGCGCAAAAGTAGAAACTACAAGCATCAAAAATGTAGCTCCGTTAAGTATCGCAGTTGCTAAAAGCGATTTAAATACGGTTAAGAAATTTATACAGTTCGGAGCAGACATAGAAGTTAAAACCAAAGTAAACGGAATGACACCCTTAATGTATGCGGCACGTTATAATAATGTAGACATGATTAAGTTATTGCAAGATAACGGTGCAGATAAAGAAGCGGTTTCTAAACTAGGATTTACAGCCTTAAAATATGCAGAACTATCTGGAGCAACAGCAGCTTCAGCCTTATTGAAATAATACGGAACAAAACATCAATCAATCATAAAAAAGGGAGCCCAATGGCTCCTTTTTTTATGTCTATTACTTTCTATAGGAATAGCGTAAACCGATTCAGGTTTAGGTAATGCCCGTTCGCTCTTGAAAAACTACCGTTGGTCATAAAGTAGTTTTAAATACTTGATAATCACTATATCTTTACTTCATAATAGAAAACAAATCATCAATCTTAAAAATAATCATCTTATGAAAAATTTAGTGTACACCTTCGGAATTATTGCTACTATGACTTTATCAAGTGTTGCAAATGCAAACGTAAATCCTACTGACAAAAGCGCAAAAGTAGAAACTACGAGCATCAAAAATGTAGCTCCTTTAAGTATCGCTGTTGCACAGAGCGATGTGAGTACAGTACAGAAGTTTATTGAATTTGGAGCCGATATAGAAGTTAAAACCAAAGTAAACGGAATGACCCCATTAATGTATGCGGCACGTTATAATAATGTAGACATGATCAAATTGCTATTGGACAATGGCGCAGACAAAGAAGCAGTTTCAAAACTAGGATTTACAGCGTTAAAATATGCTGAACTATCTGGAGCAACAGCAGCTTTAGCACTATTGAAATAATAAAAAACAAAACAAAACATCAATCAATCAATCAATCAATCAATCAAAAATAGCTAAAAAAAGGGAGCCCAATGGCTTCCTTTTTTATGTGCTGTATCCTAAGCATGTCATTGCATTTTTAATTAGTTAGTGCTAATTTCCGTTCGCTGTTAAGAATTTACCGTTAGTCATAATGTAGTTTCAAATGACTGATAATCAGTGTAAATTTATATCAGATAATAATAACAACCATAAAAATACACCCTTATGAAAGTTTCCATTACGAGTACTAGTATTAAACAAAAAGGGATCGTGAAGATTTTAATTTTTACAACTATTATTGGCGGTTTTGTGCTCTATAAATTAGGATATATGCTGGGACAACTAATCTATAATTTAGGCTACTAATTATTAATTTTAAATACCATAAAATCAAATGAAAAATTATAGCATTATAAAAATGTATTCGGCCTGGTCTACGGAACAACTTAGAATAGATGTAGAACGATTAGTAAATCAAAAATCAAGTGAAGGCTATGAGATTACAACCGTAGCTTTTGGCGTAAACTTATGGTGGATACCTACCGCATTTATAACAATTTGTAAATAGTATACCGTTCACTTATTCTAATTTACCGTTTGCCATAATTCATTTAGATAGCCCCTTAAATAGATTTATTTTTAAGGTATAGAAATACCATAACCTTTAAAACCTATAGTATGATCTCTTTAGTAAAATACATTATAGAAATAGTTATTAATCTTATATTGCTTTAATAATTGCTATTTTTTAAAAAAAACAGGGTGTAAATTCACGTTACACTTTAGAATATATCGGGAATGAATAAAAAAACACAAACACAGAATAAAAATCTAAAATACGTAGTGTATACCTTAATTGGTATCGCTCTTTTTATTGCTGTGGTTGGTGTGGTAAGTTTTGTCGCACATGAATCAGGACATCGGGAGATAGGAAATATAGATGCCTATAACACCGGTAAAAGAGTGGGGGCTAGTTTAAGAGTATTCATTAATTTTATTCTAAAAAGCGGATTTTTAATGGGTAGTTTCATTGCTATAGCTGCATCCTGGGAGAAAAACAAATCCATATCGAAAGCTATGCTACACGCCGTTCTCAGTTGGGGATATGTTGTTTATTATGCAATAACCAGAAAAACAATTTTAAACAACTAGCCGTAGTCTAGTGTTTTGTAACTTCATTCGCTAAGAAATAATTAATGATTAAATTTTTAATTAAAAATCCTTTTTGGATCGTACAAATTATAGGCTGGTTTGTTTCAGGCTTGTTTGTGGCTTCTGTGAATAAAGCAGGTGCTAATGTTCAGGCCTTATTTTTTTTATTTGGGAGCGTATTTGTTGTTGGAGTTTTGAGCACTTCTCTTTTAAGAGCTTATTTTAAAAAGTTTGTTTCCATAGATAAGGTTGGATTCAAGCAAATAGTACTTATACTATTGGGAACATTCTTAGCGACTATTCTTTGGTTTCTCTTAAATTATTTTTTTGGTTATCTCGTAGGTTTTTTGATGGATTCTATAGAACTGAAATTAAGAAATTCGCTATTAAAAGCACCTAATATAGGCTTTTTGATTTTTATATTAAATTGGTTTTTAATTATAATTTGGACCGTTTTATATTACGGTATAAAAATGTTGATTGATTTTAATAGATCACGTATTGATAGGTTGCGATTACGAGATAAAATAAAACAAGAACAGCTTAATATTTTGAAGGGGCATATAAATCCTGAGTTCATGTTTACGTCCTTAAATAATATTAAAGGATTGATGTTGGAAGATGTTTCAGACTCTAGAAATAAACTTACACAGCTTGCAGAGTTGTTACGTTATTCTTTAACTAAAAACAATATCAACACTGTTTTATTGGAGGAAGAGATTACGTATGTACATAATTTTATAGCTCTAGTTTTTATAGACAACAAAACAGCATCCACTATTGAATATCATATAGAAGAAGCCACCAAAAAATTAGAAATTCCGCCAATGCTTTTACTTAATATGATAGAATTAGCTACGAAGCACGGAGTATTACTTCATACTATAAAAGGTGAGATTTTCATTCATTCCGAAAGAAGAGAAGATAGGCTTTTTTTAACGGTTACCCATAGCGGAGCTTCTAGTCCAAAATCACAAAGGAAAGTATTAGAGAAAAGTATTCAGCAGCGGTTAAAATTGCTTTATAAAGAGGAGGCTCAGTTCTCAAGAACTTTTAAAGAGGAGCATACGATACTAGAATTAGTGCTACCCATCATCGAAGAAAAAATCACAGAAGTATAATCCATGAAATTATCGAAGACAAACAAAGAGCTGCTTTTTTGGATCTTGCAAATTGTAGGCTGGTTGGGAGTAAGTTCACTTATTCTTATTTTTCCTTTTGGTTTTAGTAAGACCTACATGCTATACAGCTTTGTATTAGGAAGCGCAATTGGTATTGTGAGTACCTCAATTTTTAGACATTATTTAAATAATAATATTGACATTGAAGTATTTGGAAAAAGGAGTATTATAAATTTAGTGGTATCCTTTTTTGCCTGTAGTTTACTCTATTACTTTTTATTATTTACGACGGAAGAAATTTATGAATTCTATATAGGAAGAACGGCTAAGGAGATAGAATGGATAAAAGAAAATATTGGTGTTCTATCTGGAGTATTTAATACTATGATTACTGTTTTTGGGTGGACTATAATTTATTTTGCTATTAAATTTGTAATCAGTGCAAATAAAAATAGGTTAGAAAATTTAGAGCTTAACGCCACATTGAGAGAGGCGCAATTAAATACCTTAAAGGGTCAGGTAAATCCGCATTTTATGTTCAATAGCCTCAATAATATTAGGGGGTTGATGTTAGAAGACGTGAGCAAATCTCGAGAGATGATTACCAAGCTTTCCGAAATGCTTCAATACGCACTGTCTAAAAACACAGTAGATGCTATTGCTTTAAGTGAAGAGGTAGATATGGTTGATAATTATGTTGCACTCGCTAAAATACAAATGGAAGATAGACTGCACTATGAAAAGGAAATTGATGCAGAAAGCTTGGAGGTCATGATTCCTCCCATGATCATACAATTGCTGGTAGAAAATGCAGCAAAGCATGGTATTGCTAACTTAAAAAATGGGGGTAAAATTCTTTTACAAACTATAGTTACGGCTACAGAATTGCAAATTGTGGTAAAAAACACAGGAAAACTAAGTATAAGTGAAAATTCAACTAAATTAGGATTAAAAAATATACGACAGCGTTTACGTTTGCTCTATGGTCCAAAAGGACAATTTACCTTAGAGGAAATTGAAAATGAAGTTGTTGCCACTATAAAAATACCGACCACATGAAAAAAATTAAAACTGTTATTGTAGAAGACTCTCGTTTGGCGCGTAATGAAATAAAAGAATTATTAAAGCAGCATCCAGAATTGGAACTTGTAGGAGAGGCAGAAAATGTAGATGAGGGTTTTGAATTAATAAATGCGACCAAACCAGACTTGTTGCTCTTGGATATAAATATGCCAGAAAAAGATGGCTTTGAATTGTTAGAGATGCTAGACGATGTGCCGATTACTGTATTTACTACAGCATTTGATGAATACGCCATTAAATCTTTTGAATATAACGCCTTAGATTATTTGTTGAAACCGATTAATGATAAGCGTTTTTCTCAGGCCATAGAGAAGGTGAAAGCTACATTAGATAAAATAAGTTCTGATGAGACACCCGCAAGTACAGAACGCTTAACCGAAAGCAGCCAGATATTTATTAAAGACGGCGAAAAATGTTGGTTGGTTAAAATTGGGGATATTTTATTAATAGAAATAGTTGGTAATTATTCTCGAGTTTATTTTCAAGATCAGAAACCAATGCTCTATAAATCTTTAAATCAGGTAGAAGAAAAATTACCTGTAGAAAACTTCTTTAGGGTAAACAGACAGCAGATCATCAACATGAATCATATTAAGAACGTAGTGCCTTGGTTTAACGGTAAGCTTAAGCTTACTATGAATAATGGGGAAGAGGTTGAAGTCTCTAGGAGACAATCGTATATCTTTAAAGACCGTATGAGCTTTTAGTAGCGATTACTATAGATATATAGTATAACGAATTTTGACCAATTAAAATACAGGAGATGAATTTAACGGAAAATACCTCAGAAAAACTTCAAGGAGAATTAAAAGGAATGAAAGTTATAACAGGAGCACTAATAGGTGTTCTGGGAGCTCTCTTTCTATTTTGTGTATATGGCTTAATGACCAATGAGGACAATACCTTTTTTATTTCGATGATTGTTGTCCCAATAGTCTTAGGCGCAATTATTCCTTTGAATTATGCTGAAATGAAAAAAATAAAAACCGAACTGGAATCTCAAAAACCAACAGATCTGAATTCAAATTTGTAGTTTTAATTTTAAATAGAATATTTATCAGTTTAATAGTAACCACCATGAACATTTAACTATGAAGAATAAAATACTATTATTTTCAGTACTACTGTTGAGTTTTCTTTCGAATGCTCAAAACAGTAAAGAAGTTTCTCAAGAATGGATTTCTATTAGCCAGTTTTTAGATGTTACGGTAGCGCAGGATACTAAATTTAAACTAATAGGGTATGCAAAAGCAAATTTGGTTGATGATAAAGCTATGGCAGCTTTATGGGCCAGAGTAGATAATGAAGGAGATGAATTAGGGTTCTTTGATAATATGGGGGACAGGCCCATACACTTAAATGAATGGAAATCTTATACGATTGAAGGTGTTTTAACTAAAGATGCAGAAACCTTAAATTTTGGTGCCTTATGCTACGGAAATGGTACGTACCTCTTTGACAATTTTCAATTGTTTATTGAGAATGCTGAAGGTGTTTTGGCGCCAGTAACTATAGATAATTCAAGTTTTGAAAGTGAAGTTTCCAAGGGTGTTGTTCCTAAATGGAGTCAAGGAATAGGTAGAGAAAAAGCTGTAAAAGTAAAAGAATTTGAAATAAGCTCAAGTTCCGATGCTGCAGCGGGTAAGAAATCTGTTAAACTCGTTGGAACAGGAATAGAACTTTCTTCGGCTACCATTGGTAACGTAGAAGGAGCTTCTCCGCAAATTGGTGCCATGATATCTATGTTAGAAGATTTGAAATCTAGAGTAGAAAGCAGGGTGAAAAATATGTCTCAATATGAGCTTGATCATCTGCACGATGAAAAAGCAAATAGAATAGGGGCTTTAATCATGCATTTAGCTGCAGCAGAAAAATACTATCAAGTATTTACTTTTGAAGGGCGTGGTTTTAATGAAGAAGAAAATAAAATTTGGTTGGATGCCTTAGATTTAGGAGCTGCTGCTCGGGATAAATACAAGGGGCATGAAGTGCAGTACTATTTAGATATCTATAATGAAGTACGAGCAGAAACTATTGCAGAGTTAAAGAAAAGAGATGATAAATGGTTTGAAAAAATACAACCAAGCGCAGATATAAGTAATCACTATTGCTGGTTTCATGTGATGGAACATCAATCTAGTCATTTAGGACAAATTTTATTTTTAGCGAAACGCATTCCGCCAGAAGTAGAACTACACCTTCCTGATCTAATAAAAGATTAAGGTAGAATTATAAAAGGGCCCTCTAATTTAAGAAGGCCCTTTTTCTAATATATGAGATAAACCTTATTTTCTCTTCACTCGTACAATGTAAGTTGCTATAATAGCATCATTATATTTTAAGTGCAGATCAAAGAGTCCTGTTTTTGTAAACCTATGTGTAATGGTATAAGTTTTGTTTTGTAAAATAGGTTTCGTATCAATTTTTGTATTAGAATATCCATTTCCAACTTCCATCACTAATTCCTCTGCATTTAGAATAGTGGAGCTTTTAAATTGAAATTTGACTGTTTCATTTTTGATAATTTCAGTTTCTAGTTTTAGAGGGGCGATAGGCTGAATCTTATGTTTGAAAGCACCTTTATATACAATAGGACCCAAAACAAATGTTTCAAACGGCGGCACTTCGTCCATTAAGGACCATTTAGCCTCTATTGGATAATGATTTTTTATAAACAAACTTGGTGCTGCTAAAAAATAGCCATCATGATATTCAAATTGAAATACGGGTTTGTCTTCATTTAAAATTATTTGCCCAGCAGACCAAGTAGCATCACATAAATACCATTTTCCGTTTAATTGTACCCTATTCCAAGAATGGTTAGGTAGACTATTTAATGTTAACAATACGGTTGCAGTACGACTATGGCCATCAACTATTTCGCAAGGTATTTCAGCTAAACCTGCCATTTCTCGAACTAAATAGGCGTAGCCAGTACAAGCTGCTTTTTTGTTCGCAATTAGGTTTTGAAAAACCTTTGGAGAATACCGTTCATTCCATGCTAAAAAAGAGGCGCGATCTTTTCCAATTTTATTTCGTTTACTTTTCGTTTTTGCATACGAATCGTAATCGTTTTCAATATTAGTACTTACCCAAGTGTAAATTGCTCTAAATTTTTCTACCTCGCTAGGTAAAGGTGTAGTTAAGTTATACACTAAAACAGGAAGGTTTTTTAAGCTTGCGCCTTTGTATTGCATTGCAATGCTGTCTGCTTTTGAAAAATTTATGCCTATAAAATCAGAACGCTGGGCGCAACTAATGCTTGTATATAGAATGAAAATTAGAAATACATACCTCATTAGTTAAAAATAGAACCAATTTTCTGAGCGATATTTCTCTTTGGTTGATACACCTCTTCGATAGAAATATCTCCCATAAGTTCTATGTCTGCCGAATCAAAAAGTATAGAGATTTCTATAGTATCTGTTGCACTTTTAGCAATAGTGTATTTTTGAGTATCATACCCTACATAGCTAAAGACAAGAACATCACCTTCAGATAAGCGTCTGCTGAATTCAAAATTGCCATCAAAATCTGTAGACACTCCCTCATTTGTTCCTTTTAGAACAATAGAGACACCTGGCAATGGTAAATTTTCTTGATCTACCACAAGACCTTTCACTTTGTATTTGTTGCTTTGAGAGGTATTGGTAGTAGCTTCTGGATTTGAAACTAATTCAGTTTGTACACTAGAGGTTAATGCTTCATCTTGCGCATTTACACTAGATATAGCACATAATGATAATAAAGAGAAACTCATGGCGCCAATACTTTTCGTTAAAAAATTAAAAGAAGAAACGTTTGAATTTGCCATTTGTAAGTCATTTAATTGTGAGGTTTTGAATCGGCCGCAAGTGCTGCTCGTTGCAGTACATAGATAGTCTACTATTTCGCTTTTAGACATAGTGGTAAAATCGATAACTTCCTTTTCACAAGAGGCGCAAAATCCGCCTTTATCGGTTGTACTAAACGTACTAAATTTCTCTGTACATGGTTTCTTTACGGATACGCTAATTGAATTTTTCATATGTTTTGGTTTTTATTAGATACCTCTAAACTATATAATAACTACAGTCTATAAAACCTATAATGAGGGTACCTAGTTGTTCCATGCGTAAACTCACCTTTTCAATGAGTTTACATTTTCATGAAATTTAATTTGTTTCAATCTGCACCCGAACGCCTTCACTATGACTGCTAAATTCTGGTGCATACATACTTTGTATCGTAGTGATTCCATTACTGAAATTTCCGGCGTTATTTACTCGTAAATCATATTCAAAGACATAAACTCCTTTTGGTAAAAAGTCAAAAAAGAAATTAGTACTTGCATCTTTAGTGCTTTCATAATATCCTAAACCGTCTTGCCATTTGTATTGAGAGAATACATTGATAGGTTCAAAGCCAGCAGCACGCATATCTTTCATATGAATAAACTCCATATCTCGGTCTGATCGTAATTCAATACGTACACGAACTAAATCGCCCACAGATAATTTACTGTTCTCTGTAATTTCAGAAATCTTCTCTCCTGTAGCAGTGTTCTTTTTTAAGAACAACTTCTTTTTTAATTTTAAGGGAGTTTCTGCTGATGTAATTTGATCAAGGTCCTCGAAATATTGCCAGTAAAGGGCTCCCCAAGCAATTCCAGCGCCTTTTTTACTAATTTGAACTTCGGCCATTTTAGAGGTGATCTCAGACGTATTCCATGAAGTTTTATAATACCCAGTGCCTGCTTCTACTTTTACGCCTTCTAATTTTTCAGGGGCTATTTTTTCGCCACCAATAAGCACATCTACCGCATTGGTTACAGATAACCAATCACTACCTTGTAGTAAGAGCGCATAGACAGCTTCTGTAGTAGCCTTTGTAGTTTTCCATTGATTTGTCTGTTTGTTTTTAAGTAACCAGATTTTTAAATTGTCTATAGTAGTTACATCCTTCTGGATTTCAGAAAAAGCTTCAATTAATAGGGCTTGCGTTTCAATAGGCGCCTGATACCAATACCAAGAATTGGTATTTTCTTTCCAATACATGCCTAATTCATCACTAGAAATACTATTTTCTTCCAGGTGATGTATTATTTTGGTGGCAGTAACTTTATCTCCCATTCGGTGCATAATTAAAGCCAACATTCCTTTACTATATAAATTCTTGTTCTTCCAATACTTCTGAATTTGCCCTTTGTAATAAGCGGTAACCGCATCCACTTTTTTAGAAGTTTTTAGGTCACTAAAGAAAGAACGCATGTAGAGGTATTGTACTTGAGAATGACTCAGATGATCTTGTTTAATGTTATTATTATGCTTTATCATATACTCATACTCAGCAACAAAGGCATCGTCTAAATACGAAATTGCTTTTTTAATCATAGCGCTTTTTTCTTTCCCTGTTTCAGAAGAAATTATAAGCTTATCTAAATGGCCAAGACCTGTAATGATATGTTGTGTGATGTATCTATTTTCACGACCACCAGCAAACCAAGACCAAGCGCCATTAGACATTTGATTTTGCGCTAATTTGCTAAATGCACTTTCTTGCGATGCTCTCATTTTATTTAGATCAAAGAGCAATGCAATACGTTTCTTTTGTTCTGTTTCTGATTGTGCATCACGTAACCAAGGTGTTTCTTGAATTAATAGCGATTTTAACTCTTGATTTTTTTCTAAATTACTAAGTAAAGCATCAGAGTTTGCCCATTGATTAAATACCTCCTGAATTTTAGGATTGCTATTTGCGATGTAACTTGCTAAAGTGTTTGCATAATAACGGGCAAATGTTTGCTCATTACATTCATAAGGGTATTCCATTAAGTATGGCAAAGCCTGCACCGCATACCACGCAGGGTTTGAAGTAATTTCCAAAGTAAGTTTATGGTTACGTAGTGTTTTTGAGCTGCTGTTTTTTAATTTATCTAAGCTAAATGTTTTTGTTTGGTTGCTTCTTACCCACATAGGTAAAGATTCTGTCACCAACATTCTATTAGAAAGTACAGGCCACATGTTTTGCTCACCATCACTAAAGTCCCCTGCTTTTGCTAGAATTTTATAAGACACGGCTTGCAATCCTTCAGGAACAGTTATGGTCCAAGATACCTGTGTGTTTCCGGTGGCATCTACTGAAAATTCTTGCTGTGCATTTTTAGTAATATCTGCCGTAATATCGGTATGTAATACAGCATCAGTTAAGATAATTTTTGCTTGCCCAGAAAGATTCTTCTCTGTTAAGTTAGAAATTTTAGAACTTACAACGATTTGATCACCTTCCCGTAAAAAACGAGGAGCATTTGGTAACACCATTAACTCTTTCTGTGTAACGGTAGTTAATGCTGTTGTTGCACTTTCTAGATTCTTAGTATGTGCAAGCAGTTGTAATTTCCATTGGGTTAGGGCTTCGGGTGTGGTAAAGCTAAAAGATATAGCACCTTCTTTATCTGTTTGTAATTGTGGGAAGAAAAAGGCTGTTTCTTGTAGGTTTTTACGAATCTGTACTTCTCCAAATTCTGTGTCTGACTGAGGTGCTTCAGAAGAATTAGCTATAGAATCTTTTTCTTTTTTAACTTCAGACGGCGGGGTGGGCGGTGCAGACATTTCTGCAACTTCCATGATGTCTTCTGCCATTTCCGTAGCAGGAGCAGATTTACTCATCATTTTCCGAGATAAATACCCAGATGAACGGTTATTGTATCCTAGGTTTAAATCAAACCATTTAAAGGTATCGTAATACTGAGAAGTAGAAACATAACTTGTTTGAAATTGCCAATACGACCTGAAAGAGCTAGTTCCAAAACTGTGGTTAGCATTACTCCGCTGATAGGCATAATAATTAGGTTTGTACAGTGGGTTAAAACCCCATGAGTGACCTCTAAAGGCATCTAAAGAGGCGTCATACATACTCGCTAAAAGTTCTGCAGCTACTTTATCTCCTTTAGGTCCTTTTATCTTAAACGACCAAGTTTCATCAGTACCAGGTTTTATCTTATCTCTAAACGTTACGGTTTCTATTTGTAAATCGGTTACAGGATAAGGTACGGCAACTATAACATTCCCCGAGGCATACGAATTAAATGCAGCATAGGAATAGTTGATGGCAAAACCACCTAAATCTTCAGCATTAACAGGTATTGTAAATGATTTTTTGTTTTCTGATAAATGAATGATTTTTGTGTCGACTATCTTATATTCTTTTTCAATAGTCAGCGTCACATACAAATCCTTGGCTGCAGTTTTTAAGGTAATTTTTGCCTTATCGCCAATTTCATAACTTTGCTTATCTGTAGCAATACTAAAAATCTGTTGGTCTGCTAAGCTTTTGTCATCCGTACTATATAGTGTAGTTTGTACTTTTTCTTCTACGAGTTGTCCAAACTTATCAGTGGTCACTAATTCTATGCGGTACTTTCCAGATGGCCATTTTTTAAGATTAGGCAGACTAAGTTCATTTGTTTTACTAGTATTAAATTGAGTTTCCCATAGCAAGTCTGCATTTTCCCAAGTATTAGAATCATACTCATTGGCATAAGCATCATGAGGGTAGTGTGCCTTAAATTTTTCTTTTCCAAAATAATCATAGTCCGGCGCAGTCCATGGTCTAGGTCTTAATACAGCAGAAGGTGCTTTTAACTTGTATATTTTTAAAGTACCAGAAGATGCCACCGTTTTGCCATTAAGATTGGTCGTATACACGGCTAACTTGTTTTCGTTGGCATTTTTATTTATTCTATTCGCTACGGCAATAGTTGCGTTTAAAGCATGGTAGCCCACATTTACAGTAGTGGCGGTACTATGTGTCTCTCCATTAATATCTGTAATGTCTGCAGTTACTTCATAACTAAACGTAGGTAAGTTTTTCGCGGATGTACTGTGGTCTACAATAGCTTTAAAGTCTAATTCAAAATTACCAGAGGCATCTGTAGTAGTTTCACCAAAAGCTATTTCTTGTGGGGTATTGTTGTGGTACGAACGGTACCAGTAATACCATCTAGGGTAATATACAGCGCGTTTTACACGGTAGGTAACTTTGGCATCTGAAATAGCGCTTCCTGCATAGGCCATCGCTTTTCCGTGTACTTTAATCCTGTCATTTACACGATATGTTTCTGTAACAGGGTTAAAGTGTGCTTCAAATTTTGGACGCTTGTACTCCTCCACAGAAAAGTTAGCACTGCCATTTAAGCCATAGGTGTTATTACTGGCTTGCAGGCTAAAATTACCTGTTAGACCGTTAGAGGGCAAAATAAATTCTCCAGAAAAAGAGCCATATTCATTGGTTTTAAAATTTTGGCTACTTACTTCTTGGTAATTTGCATCAAGTAGTTTAACCGTCACGTCTGTAGCTGTGACAATAGATTTTTCTGAGTTTGAATCCGCTACAGCTATTCCTTTGAAAAATAGGGGTTGTCCTGGTCTGTAAATACTTCTATCAGTGAAAAGGAATGTAGTGTAGGAGGTGTACTCCTCATTATTTCTAGAATAATTATGATTAATATAAAACCCAGTAAAAAAGGCAACTTCTTTATTTGCTGTGACTCTTATAGTTACATCTGTCCAATATTCTTCAGATTTTTCAAAGCTGATATTTCCATTTTCATCAGAAGTATAGGTTTTATTTAGATATTTATCATCGTAATTAATTCTATAGGTTAAACGTACTTGTGCATTAGGAATAGGTGCACCATTGTTTCTATCAATCACTTGAAAACTATGGTTTCCGTTCAATTGATTCTCACTAAGCACTATATCGGTCACGTTTAGTGAACTATACGCAAAAGAATTTGATTCAAGTTTATTATCTCTTGCCACTAATAAATAATAACCATTAGCTAAGGTTGGGATTTCTATTTCAATAGCATGATTCTGGTAGTCCATTTCATTCTTAAGGCTCGCCTCCCAATTTTTAACAGCCTTCAATTTTTTTATGATTGCTACTTTTTCTTCAATTTTATAGGCATCTTCGAGCGCCTGAAATTGGTCCCGAGTTATGTTATAAGCTGTGACGGATAAGGCATCAATATTTTTATAATTAAGTAATAAACGAGAGATTTTATCAGTAGGAATGTATTCTTCGTTTGTTAAATGCATACTCTTACTCAGAATAGTTGCTTTCAGATTTTGACTTTTAAGAGCACCTAAGTTTTTTGGATGCTTTTTTATAATGGTTTCACACAAAGCCAAAGCTTCTTTATTTTTCCATCGGTGTTCGTCATTTGTAGTCGCATCGTACATGTTGGCCAATGCAGCGTAGTAGCTTGCAATTTCAAATTGATATAAGCTCCAGTTTTCGTGTGCTTTAATATGCTCCGCAGAATTCTGTAAAATGTTCAAATAAAAGTCGCCAACATTTGAGAAAACAGCCTTGTTTTTTATAAAATGTAAGCGTTCTATATCTATAGTTACATAGGCATCAGAGGTTTTATCAGCGCTGTGAAATTGTAATAACTCTTGATAAAGCTGCAATGCTTTTGCTTGAAGCGAAGTTTTATCGGTGGTATTAATTTTATGGAGTATAAATTGATAGCTCTCACACAGAAGCTCAGAATCATTTATTTCAAATTTATCGGCAGGTCTTGTGATATTATTTTCATCGGTCTTATAAAAATTTAAGGCAGTATGTGCTAATAGATCATATAAGGTAGGTCTAAGTTTTTCAGAACCATCTTGCGTGTCTAATAGTATTTCAAATGCCGATACAGGAATTTTTTTGAGGGTTTCGCTATTTTCTAGAGAAGCATCAAAATGAATCCCTATCTCATAGAATAGGGTGTTTAAATCCCAAGTTCTAAAATCTGTAGTATCTACTTTTGTTTCGGTCTCTGTACGCTTGTAAAATTGATACCTGTTTTGTTGGTAATACTGCCAGTATAAGTTGGCTAAATAGCTTTCTAGTACGTTTTTAGTGGGCGTGGTTGCGGTTTCAATTTCAGACTTAAATTCTGAAATGATTTTTAGTTGTGCATCTTCCTCTAAGGTTAACGAGTACTTGCTTGAAAATAAAAGCGATTTAACAACTTGAGCATTATTGCTTTCTTTCTTTGCCTTTTCAGAAATAGCGCTAACTACACTTAGAGCAGATTTTGTAAGTCCTTCTTGTTCTAATTGTGCTACCTTTTTCCATAGTGTTTCAAACGAATCTTTGCTACCTTGTGCTTCTGCCATATGTGAGAATAAAATAATCAATACAAATACTGTTGCTTGTTTCATAATATGAATGTTGTATGGCAAATATGCCACTTGGTAAATTTAGGTGCAATAAGCGTTGAGTAAAACCCTGCTTTCAGTGAGTTAACGGTGAAACTTTAGGAAAATTGGAAAATCATGCAAAGAGTATAGTTAGAGAGACTTTAATAAGCCGCCATCTATAGGAATGGAAGTTCCTGTAATATAGGCAGCATTAGCCGAAGCCAAAAAAGTAACTAAATAACCATATTCTTTAGGATTTCCTATTCGTTTTAGAGATACCTTGTCTTCCATTTGGTTGCGTACTTCAGTTTCTGAAATCCCTAATTGTTTTGCCTTCGTGGCATTCAGTTGTGCAATCCTGTTGGTATCAAAATACCCCGTTAAAATATTATTGACTGTTATCTGATACGGACCAACATCGGTAGCTAGTGATTTTCCCCAAGTAACCACAGCGGCCCTAATCGTATTAGAGAGCGCCAAATAGGAGAGTGGTTCTTTCACCGAAACAGAGGCGATATTTATAATACGTCCCCATTTATTTTTTATCATGTTTTTTAGCGCAAGCTCCGTGGTAAATACTGTGGTTTTAAACAGTAAATCAAAAGCATGCTGGTAATCCGAAATATTCTTTTCTAAGGTATTTCCTGCGCTTGGGCCTTGGGTGTTATTCACAAGAATATCTATAGTATTGCTTTTTAAGTAAGCTTCTAATTGAAGCGCATAGTCTTCAAAATTAGTATAGTCTACAAGTAGGTATTGATGTGTTTGTCCTTCGGTTGTAGGGAGCTCAGCAATAATGTCTTTTAATTTAGCTTCGCTTCTAGAAACCAAAGTTACACTGGCACCACTGGCGGCAAGTTGCTTGGCAATTGCTTTGCCAATGCCATCACTACTGCCGCCAACGAAGGCTTTTTTACCTTTTAGGGAAATATTCATGTACTAGAGTTTTAAGGGTTTCTCCCTTTTCGGGAGTTAAAGAATTTACTTATATTCTTCTCTAGTGGGACTAAAAACATCCATTAATTTGCAAGGAGTCAAAGCTTTGCCACTATGCGGGATATAAGAGCCTATTACGACTAATTCGCCTGGAGTATATACTTTTGTCTTGCCGTTGAGGGTAAACTCAAATTTGCCTTCTATAACCTGCATTACTTGCTCATTTACATGAGAGTGTTCAGGAACTATAGCCCCTTTTTCAACGTCCCAAAAAGCCAAGCTCATATTTTTAGTATGAACCAATTTACCGTGATAACCGGGAATAATCTCTTTGGTACGAATTTCAGCTAACTTTATATCCATTGCTTTAAATTTTACCTTAAAGATAAAAGAAACAATCGATTATAATTTCAAATAGAGTGCCTTTTTATTCCCACTTTACGATTACAAATTCGCACCTTCTATTTAATTCATGTTCTTCCTCGGAGCAAGTATTATTGCTGATATATTTAATTGGAGGTTACAATACTTCATAATTTTTAGCTATAATTCGCTAAGAAGCAATACCGCCCTCTACAAAATATCGTTTAAACGCTTTTTAAAATAGTTTTTTTTTAACTTAAAGTACTTATTTGTTTGAATCAAAACTAGAATCGGGTTTGAAAATAGCGATTGCTATCCTTATCTTTACCACATAATTTTACTTTCATGAATATACATTTTATTGCTATCGGCGGTAGCGCCATGCATAATCTTGCATTAGCATTAAACCATAAAGGATATATAGTAACCGGTAGTGATGATGTTATTTTCGAACCTTCTAAGACCCGTTTGGCAGCAGAAGGGTTGTTGCCAGAAACCTTTGGTTGGTTTTCAGAAAAGATCACCTCTAATTTGGATGCTGTAATTTTAGGCATGCATGCCAAAGCAGATAATCCAGAGTTGTTAAAAGCGCAAGAATTAGGACTAGAAATATATTCTTATCCTGAGTTTTTGTACGAACAGTCAAAAAATAAGACAAGAGTAGTTATCGGTGGTAGCCACGGGAAAACAACAATAACCTCTATGATTCTGCACGTGTTAAATTATCATAATCGCGATGTAGATTATATGGTAGGGGCGCAACTAGACGGTTTTGATCGTATGGTACATTTAACAGAAAAGAACGATTTTATAATTTTAGAGGGTGATGAATATTTATCATCCCCAATAGATAGACGCCCTAAGTTTCATTTGTACAAACCTAATATTGCACTGTTAAGTGGTATTGCATGGGACCATATTAATGTGTTTCCTACTTTTGATAATTATGTGGAGCAGTTCCAAATTTTCGTAGATAGTATCGTAAAAGGAGGTAGCATAACTTATAATGAAGAAGATGAAAATGTTGTAAAAGTTGTTGAAGCATCAGAAAATGCTATTCGTAAACTGCCTTATCATACTCCAGAATATTCGGTAGAAAATGGTCAGACCTTATTAGACACTCCAGAAGGTCCTATGCCTATAGAAGTTTTTGGGAAACACAATTTGAGTAACTTGGCAGGGGCAAAATGGATTTGTCAGAATATGGGTATTGATGAAGATGATTTCTATGAAGCAATTGGAACCTTCAAGGGAGCTTCAAAAAGGTTAGAGAAAATAGCAGAGAGTCCTTCGTGTATCGTTTATAAAGATTTTGCCCATTCTCCTAGTAAAGTAGCGGCAACGACCAAAGCCGTAAAAGAACAATATCCAGATAGAAAGTTAATTGCTTTCCTAGAGCTACATACCTATAGTAGTTTTAATCCTGAATTTTTAAAAGAATATAAAGGCGCATTAGACCCAGCTGATGTTCCAGTAGTTTTTTATCTGCCAGAATCAGTTGCTATTAAAAAGTTGAATCCTGTGACAGCAGCTCAAATTTCTGAAGCTTTTCAGAGAGATGATTTAACGATTATGACAGATGCATTGGCATTTAAAGACTATGTCTACGCAGAAGACTATGATAATACCGTAGTATTATTTATGAGTTCTGGTAATTATGGAGGTTTAGATTTAGAAGCATTTAAACGTCATTTAGAGAATAATTAGTTATACTCCAAACTGGGTCAAATGATGATCTAAATGCTTGTATTGCACTTGACCCCATTGTTCTTTTGTGAAATGACCAAAAAATGGATGGGCATTCCATGCCTCTCTACTTTTTAATTGATGCATATCATACATTAGTTGCTGCAATACTTTTACTTCATCACTAAAATTTTTAGGTTCTCTAGCCTTTAATTGCGGAGCAGTAGGTAAATTTTTTCGCCACGCTTTATTATTATACATTGATTTTTTGAAGAACAGCTGCGCTAGAAGATTCCCTTTTTTAGAAGAAGGTTTGTTTTCAATAGCTAGTTTTAATGGATATTGGCAGTGCCAAGCCATTTGGCCTACCGTCATTTTTCCCCATTTGCGTTCAGAGTTTTCATTTAATAAGGCAATGCGCTCTTCAAGCTCATTTTTTGTAGTTTCATCAAATATAGATTTCATTAGTGTGCAGTTTATATTTAAGCGAAATTTACGATAAAATAATTAGTTGCTTATCTTTAACGAATGCAAGAAAATTCCACTTCACTTTCCATAAAAGATTGGGCAGATGATGATAAGCCTAGAGAGAAATTAATTCAGAAAGGAAAAGCAGTACTTTCAGATGCAGAACTTATCGCAATATTAATAGGTTCTGGAAGTAGAAATGAAAGTGCAGTTGAGCTATCAAAAAGAATTTTAGCCTCCGTAAATAACAACATCAATGAGTTGGGAAAATTATCGGTCAAAAAATTAATGCAATTTAAGGGTATCGGTGAAGCAAAAGCAGTTAGTATTACAGCAGCATTAGAAATAGGAAGACGTAGAAGGGGAGACGATGCTCTTAAAATTACTAAAATTACCAGTAGTAAAAGTGTGTTTGAACTACTTCAACCTAAAATGGGAGATTTGCCCCACGAAGAATTTTGGGTTGTTTATTTAAATAACTCCAATAAAGTATTACATCATTCACAACAAAGTAAAGGCAGTATTACAGGTACTTTGGTAGATGTGCGGTTAATTATGAAAGAAGCCTTAGAATTAAGCGCTGTTGCTATAATTTTGGCACATAACCATCCGTCAGGGACTTTAAAGCCTAGTTTAGCGGATAAACAAATTACTCAGAAAATAAAAAATGCAGCGGAAGGATTAGACATAAAAGTTTTAGATCATTTGATCATCACTCAAGCAGAATATTTTAGCTTTGCAGATGAAAATATTCTTTAAGGACTTTTTTAGTTTAACCAGTATTCAGACAAGATAAATACTATGCTTTTAATTTATACCCACAAAATTACACCAAGATTTAGTTTCGTAATGAAACAGATTTTTGATCGCATTTTGGGCGTAGATATTAGTTTTACAGCCAAGGTAGAAGATTTTATTAAACATTCTGGTCCTAAAATAACGTATACCAAATTGCCTTTACAGAATGAATTTTTTGTAAGAAGTAATGATCTCCTATTTGAGCAAGGTATTAATGATTTAGAAATTAAAGTTCAGGATTGGGAAGGTACGCCCTGTTTTTTTGCTGCAGGGGAACGCAGTAACTTACCCTTTGATATTTTTTCGGCTAGTTTTTACTTGTTGAGTAGGTATGAAGAATATTTGCCTCATGTTAAAGACCAGCATAATAGATTTCCTCCTCAAGAAAGTTTGGCCTATAAAAATAATTTTCTAGAATTACCTGTAGTAGATATCTGGGCGCATAAGGTATTAGAAAAATTACAGGAACGTTTTCCTGAATTAGAATCAAAGAAAAAGGCATATAAATTTACTTCAATTGTAGATGTAACTTCATCTCATTGCTATTCTCATAAAGGTATTGTTAGGAGTTTAGCAGGTGTACTTTTAGATATTTCATCTCTAAAATTTAGACGAGTAGCAGATAGAATAGCCGTTTGGATACATCCAGAAAAAGATCCTTACAATAATTATGATTGGCTTATTGACCTTCATAAGAAATACAACACTTTTTGCATGTTCTTTTTTCAATTTGCAGAATATTCTACTTTTGATAAAAATATATCAATTAATAATAATAAGTTTAAATTTTTAATCAAATCAATATCAGATTATAGCATGGTGTCTTTGTGCGCATCATACAGTTCTTTTAATAATACTGATCTTCTTAAATTAGAAAAGAAAAACCTTTCTAATGTTATACATAGGCCTGTAAATTCGTCTCGTTTACGATACAATAGGGTAGATGTTCCTGCAACGTATAGGCGATTAGTTGAGGCTGAATTTACAGATGATTATACAATGGGGTACGCCCATGAAATTGGCTTTAGAGCTAGTACATGTATTCCGTTTTATTTATATGATATTAATTTAGAAGAACAACAGCCTATAAAAATTCATCCTTTTGCAGTGCATGACTATACCTTTTTGAAATATACTTCTTTAGCAGAAATTACAGAAAAATTAGATGCCGTTTATGCACAAATTAAAAGTGTAAATGGAGGATTTATTTCTGTTTTTTCCAATGAACTTTTTGGCGAAAAAAATAAAATATCATGGAAAGAATTGTATGAATTTTTAATAAAGAAATACCATGTATAAAAATATAGTTACCGATGTTTTTTTTGATTTAGACCATACCCTTTGGGATTTTGAAAAAAATTCTGCACTTACCTTTGAGAAAATATTAGTAGGGAATGAAATTCCGGTTTCATTAGATAATTTCTTGGAAGTTTACGTGCCTAATAATCTTATTTTTTGGCGTTTATTTAGAGAAGAGAAAATTACAAAAACGGAATTAAGATATCAACGTTTGAAAACAACTTTTGATAGTCTAGGAGTTGAGGTTAGTGATGCTGTAATAAATAGTTTATCTGATGCTTACATAGATAACCTATCTGCTTATAATCATTTGTTTCCTAACGCTATTCAGATTTTAGACTATCTGAAACCTAAGTATAACTTGCATATTATTACGAATGGTTTTGAAGAGGTTCAGAATAAAAAAATTATAAATTCAAAAATAGCACCCTATTTTCAACACGTCATTAATTCAGAAATGGCAGGGGTAAAAAAACCCAATCCTATCATTTTTAATTTAGCTTTAGAAAAGGCAAATGTTCTAGCGGAAAAGGCATTAATGATTGGTGATAGTCTTGAGGCAGATATACTTGGCGCGCAAGCAGCCGGTTTAAATGCCCTGCATTTTAACGCACATAATGAACAAAAGCACGAATATTGTGATATGATTACTGATTTAAGTGAAATAAAATTGTACTTATGACGTTGCTAACCTGTGAGCACTAATTAATTCTGACAACTAGATAGTTTTAGAATTGTAAAAATTGCAATGAAAAAAATCATAAAATATTTATTCCTACCGCTATTATTTCTGTTTGTGATCACTGCTTGTTCCGATGAACAAAATTTTGATCAAGCAAGAGATTTAGATGTAATTACAGATGCTACGGGACCAATTTTGTATTTTGAGTCTACCGAAGCCTTAATCAATAGCTCTCCTATCATTACCCAAAATGTAAATTTTGATGGTTTTAGTTCTGAGCTTTTCTCTGATAGAGTAATTTCGGGTTCCCTTACTTTTCAAATAGAAAACACAACAAGTAAGCAATTAGAGATTCGTCTTGAGTTTTTAAATGAAGCAGGGGATCCTGTAGATGTTGAGACGTTCTCAGTTGATGCAGCTCCACCAGCAGTAATTGTAGATAGAGAAGTTTTTTATGGTCCAGCAACAGGGAAGAGTATAGATATTATAAAAAGCACATCGAGCTTACGAATGATTTTTACGAACAATAGCGGAAGTACAAGTGTATCATCTCTTCCTGATCCTAAACTAATTTTTAGATCTAGTGCTAGTTTTAAGTTGAGGGTGATAGAATGATATTCAAAAAAACATTTTTTGTAGTGGTATTATTTGGTTGTTTCTATGTGAACAGTCAAAATAAACAGTTACTCTATGATTTTAATGAAGTGCCGCAAGCGCTATTATTAAATCCAGGAATGAAAACTTCTTTTAAATGGTATTCAGGTGTGCCAATTGTTTCTGGAGTGTCTTTTCAAGCTGGGAGTAGTGGGTTAAAATCCAATGATCTTTTTGCAAATGATGGTGTAGATTTTAATACAAAATTTAGAGATAAGGTTATCTCTGGAATGGATTTTAAAGACGAAATAAGTGGAACTTATCAAATAGAATTACTTAATGTAGGCTTTAGAAGTAAAAATAATGAAGATGTATTTTATTCTTTTGGCGCCTATAATGAAGGCGATGCTATTGGGTATTATTTCAAAGATTATGCTCTTTTGGCTTACGAAGGAAATACAAATAATCTGAATAAGAGATTTGATTTAAGTCACTTAAAGACAAGAGGCGAAATTTTAAATGTATATCATTTCGGTATCAACAAGAAAATTTCTAATGAGCTAACCATGGGTTTTCGTGCTAAGGTCTATTCTAGTTTACTCAATTTTACGTCAACAAAAAACAAAGGGTATTTTGTTACTAGAGAAGGAGATGATAATTTACTAGAAAGTACGCTAGAGGCAGATTTAGAAATAAAAACTTCAGGTATTTTTGAAATAAAAGATATCATAGATGATGATTCGCAGCCTAATGGCGCTGCTATTTCTAGCCTTTTATCAAAAAGAGCTTTGTTAGGTGGTAATTTAGGTGTTGGGTTTGATCTTGGGTTTACCTATAATATAGATGATAGAACTGTTTTTACAGGTAGTTTACTTGATGTTGGCTTTATTTACCACAGTAAAGATGTTAGAACTTACTCCTTAAAAGGTTTTGCGAGCACGGAAGGTTTAGAGGTTCGTTTACCAGAAGACCTTAATTCTACCGAAGACCAATGGAGAACCTTCGTAGATGATTTGGAAGATTTGGTGCCTTATGAAGAAGGTAATGATAATTACATCACCTTCAGACCCACAAAATTCTATACCTCTATAAGACGAGATTTTGGAAAGGAAATAGCATCCAAAGAGGCTTGTTATTGCACGAGTACTTCCGGAGGTAATAATAGAGGTAGCGTCTATAAAAATAGTTATGGTGCTCAATTATATGCCATTAATAGGCCAAGAGGTCCGCAAGCCGCATTAAGTGCTTTTTATCAGCATAGGTTAGGGAATATAATGACTTTAAAAACTACATATACCATAGATAAGTTTTCATATACGAATATTGGTCTAGGAGCTAGTCTTCAAGCAGGCCCTGTAAATATGTATTTAATGGCAGATAACCTAATTGGATATTCAAATTTAGCGAATAGCAAATATGCATCAGTACAATTTGGATTAAATATTATATCTTGGGGCAAGAAATAAGAGACCTCATGAAAAAGATAGTACCATTTTTAATGTTAGCATTTTGTGCTAATTTCTACGGACAAGATGTAATTAATGATTATAAATATGTTGTTGTTCCTACACAATTTGAATCATTTAAAAGTCCTAATCAATACAAATCTAGTACGCTTGTAAAATATTTACTTGCAGAAAGTAAGGTAAATGTTCTTTATAGCAATCAATTACCTTCAGAATTAAACTTGAATAGGTGTTTGGCATTATACGCCAAGCTTAAAGATGATTCAAATATGTTTACCACGAAAATTACTTTAATTCTCGAAGATTGTTCTGGTAAAGAAGTGTATACATCTATAGAGGGTACCAGTAAGCAAAAAGAATATGACGCATCCTATTCTGAGGCTATAAGAGCAGCTATGAAATCTTTATCAAGATATTCTTATACTTATACAGGTGCTTCATCAAAACTTGTTGAAGTATCCTATCAGAATGATGTTAAAAACCTTCCTACTGTTCAAAACAAAGATGAAGTTGTCATTGCTACTAATGCGCCAATAGGTCAAAAAGTAGAACCTGAAGCTAAAGAAAAAGCTAGTCCGGTTGTGGAAGCTCAAAAAGTACAATCTCAAGAAAATTTATATGCACAGGAAATTTTAAATGGCTATCAATTGGTAGATAGTTCTCCTAAAATTGTGATGAAAATTCTTAAAACATCTCAACCTAATGTATTTTTAGCAGAAGAAACTTCAGGAATTAAAGGCTCTGTATATACAAAGGATGGTGTTTGGTATTTTGAATATTATGAAGGTGAAGTCTTAAAAGTAAAATCTTTAAATATTAAATTTTAAACAGAATATTTATCTTTCCATCTATTTTTAAGAAATTCTTTTATTGCATTTTCACGCTGATTGTTGTTCGGTTTGTAAAAAGAAGTTCCTGAAATGTCTTCTGGTAAAAATTCGGCTTCAACAAAGTTATTCTGATAGTCGTGTGCATACTTATATTCAGCACCGTAGCCTATATCTTTCATTAGTTTTGTTGGAGCATTTCTTAAGGCTATAGGCACGGATAAATCACCCGTATCTGTCACTGTTTTAAGCGCTCTATTTATAGCCATGTAACTTCCGTTACTTTTAGGTGATGTAGCTAGATAAATTGCACATTGACTAAGGATGATCCTGGCTTCAGGATAACCTATGGTGGTTACTGCCTGAAATGTCGTATTTGCCATGACAAGAGCTGTAGGGTTTGCTAATCCAATATCTTCAGAAGCAGCTATTAGCATTCTTCGGGCAATAAATTTTACATCTTCGCCACCTTCTATCATTCTTGCAAGCCAATAAACGGCAGCGTTAGGGTCACTTCCTCTAATAGATTTTATAAACGCTGAGATAATATCGTAATGTTGTTCTCCGGTTTTATCATAACGAACCGTATTTTTCTGTACCTTTTGTAGCACTAAATCATTTGTTATTTCAATAGTATCTCCGCTTTCAGAATTGATAACGAGTTCAAACATATTTAACAACTTTCTACCGTCTCCACCGGATAATCGCAGCAACGCATCGGTTTCTTTTAGCGTAATAGTTTTAGATTTTAAATGTTTATCTAAAGCAATAGCTCTTTCTAACAGTGCAACTAGATCATCTTTGCCAAATTCTTTTAAAATGTATACTTGACATCTTGATAGTAATGCGGGGATCACTTCAAAACTAGGATTTTCTGTAGTAGCTCCTATTAGAGTTACCCATCCTTTTTCTACAGCAGCAAGTAATGAGTCTTGTTGTGATTTGCTAAACCTATGAATCTCATCAATAAATAATATCGGATTTTTTGTTGTGAATAAGCCGCCACTTTGTTTTGCTTTGTCTATAACCTCGCGAATATCTTTTACACCACTATTAATTGCGCTTAAGGTGTAGAAGGGCCTGCCGCTTTCCATAGCGATAATGTTGGCTAATGTAGTTTTACCTGTTCCTGGAGGTCCCCAAAGTATTAACGAAGGAATTATTCCTTTTTTAATTTGATGCGTAAGAGAGCCATTGTCACCTACTAAATGAAGCTGGCTAATGTAATCTTCTAATGTCTTTGGGCGTATTCGCTCTGCAAGAGGTTCATTCATACTACAAAAATACAAATTCTACTTATGACAATTTATCATGTTTAGAGATTTTGGTTGTGTTTTTGATTCTCATTTTATAAATTACTGGTATGCAAGGATCCAAACACTTTCAATTTTCTAATACAGTGCTTATTGCGCCATTACTTTTGGTTTTGGCTATTTGGATTGTTTTTCTAGTGGAAATTAGATGGGGTATAAATTTTAATAAATATGGAGTGTACCCTCGGACTATACGTGGTCTTCGCGGTATTTTATTTAGTCCTTTTATACATGGTTCTGCCCAGCACTTGTATAATAACACAGTACCACTTGTAGTTTTAACAACCTCATTATTTTATTTTTATAGGAAAAATGCATACCAAGTTATTATTTTTGGAATACTAGTTTCTGGTTTCTTAACATGGTTAATAGGGAGAGAGTCTTACCATATAGGAGCTAGTGGTTTGATCTATGTTTTGGCTAGTTTTATTTTTTTTAAAGGAGTTTTTACCAAATATTACCGTTTAGTAGCCTTGTCCTTGATGGTGGTTTTTGTTTATGGAAGTATGTTATGGTATATTTTTCCTATCCAGGATGATATTTCTTGGGAAGGGCATTTGTCTGGGTTTCTTGTGGGTTTTGTTTTTGCCTATTATTTTCAAACCCCAATTCCCGAAACTAAAAAGTATGATTGGGAAAGAGAGGGTTATAATGAAGAGGAAGACGAATTCCTCCAACACTTTGATGAAAACGGGAATTTTGTAGAACGTACTCCAGAGCCAGAGGTCGAATTAAAAGACCAGCCAGAGGTTATTATACAATACCACTATAAGAAGAGTGAAAACCAGAAGGAGTAAAAGATATTTACAGACTACGTTGTCTAACGGCTTCATATAAAAATACCCCACATGCAACAGACACGTTTAATGATCCTATTTCTCCTAATAAAGGAATCTTAGCCTTATCATCTACTACTTTTAAAATAGAAGGAGAGATACCTAAATCTTCTGAACCCATGATAATAGCACAAGGTTCTTTAAAGGATATGTCATAAACAGAATTTTCTGTTTTTTCTGTGGCTGCTATTGTTTTAATTCCTGAAGCTTGTAAATAGAAAACGGCATCTTTGATATGGTCAACTTTAGCAATGGGAACTTTAAAAGCAGCTCCAGCAGAAGTTTTTATGGTGTCAGCAGTTACTGGTGCTGCACCTTTTTTTTGAATGATGATCCCGTCTACTCCAGTACATTCTGCAGTTCTAATAATAGCACCAAAATTTCTAACATCAGATAGTTGGTCTAGTAATAAGAATAGGGGGGTTGTTTCTTTTGCAGAAACCTTCTCTACTAACTCTTCAAGAGTAAAAAATGTAATAGGTGATATGGTAGCAATAACCCCTTGATGATTCCCTTTTGTTAACCTGTTTAGTTTTTCTACAGGAACATACGAAGAATTAATCCCGTTTCTTCGGATAAGTGTTTCAAATTCTTTGAATAAATCGCCTTTAAGACCTTTTTGAATAAAGACTTTATCAATTGCCTTATCTGCATTTATTGCCTCAATAATTGCTCTTATTCCGTAAATCTGAGTATTGTTTTCCATTGGTGCAAAGGTAAATAAAAAAACCACCTCGAATGAGGTGGTTTTTAAAAATATAACTAAGAATTTACTATTTAGTTTAAATCCCAGAAAAGTTTAGTTTCTGCAGCATCGCCACCAATTGCAGTAGTAGCTGCTTCATAGTTAGCACCGTTTAAGGTTTGTTCCTGAATTGGATACGTATATCTTGCTGGGTAACCAGAAAGAGGTTTAAATGGAACGGCCATTAATGGGTAGTCAAGTAAGCGAATAGAAGTCCAACCTTCTAAGCCTCTGTTGTAAAGAGCAATCCATTTTTGGGTTCCAATAACTTCTTTCCATGGTTCAGTAGCAGTACTAGCTGCAAGTGCTGTATCGTAATCTACAGAAGATTGTGCTATATAAGTATCTGCATCAGCAGATGCTCCACCCCAATAAGCCACAGAAGCTTTAATACCATCTTCGTAAAATTGCTTTGCAGTTCCTGCGATTGCAAAATTTCTAGCAATGGCTTCAGCTTGTAAAAAGGAAACTTCAGCATAATCTAATAAAACACCAGGTTCTGTAGGTGTTTCTAGTCTAGCAGCAACATGAGAAAAATTATCATAACTAGATTTTTCACCTATATTTCCTCCTTTAAAGGTGCCGTCAGCAGTAGCTTCAAAGTACAATGGTCTTCTAGGGTCATTTAAAGTATTCATGTGATCAATAATCGTAGTTGCAGCTACGAAATCTGTTCTCCCACTTAAAACTAGGTTATCATAGATAGGATTTGTATTAGGGTCTGCAGATAGATAAGCATAGGTAGCATTGTCTTCATTGCTGGTAAATACACCACTTGCTATGGCATCAATTACGGTTGCTTCTGCATAAGAATTGTCAACATCAGACAACAGAATACCCATTCTTAATTTTAAGGAGCTAGCAAATTTCTTCCATAAAGTTACATCGCCACTATACAATCTATCAGCACTTCCGAAACTACCATTTGTAGTATCAAAAGCATCAATAGCTATAGTTAATCTTTCGATTAAATCTTTGTAAATGGTTAGACCATCATCATATTTAGGAAGTAAAATTTCAATGTCTCCTGCCTCAGTGTAAGGAACATCGCCAAATACTTCAACTAAACTACTATATGCATAAATTTTCATTACTTCGATAACAACTAGCTTATTAGCTTTCGTATCCGCATCTGCTGGTAAAGCATATTCAGTTTCTGCAATAATTTCTGCAGAAGTATTCAGGTCTTTTAGAACATCTTTATACATCGCATCCCAGTGACTTTGAGGAATGGTTCTATTAACTTGATTATAGTTGCTTTCATCAGTGTAAAGGGTTTCTTGTAAATATTGTGCCCACAATTTGGTGTTATTCAAATTTACATTCAGGTCAACAACTTGGTCAACAAGATTTTTTTGTGCGCCAGTAAACAAACTTTCACCAGGTACTGCAGTAGGGTCTTTAATATTTTGATTTAAACCTTCTAAGTTATCAGAACAAGAGCTAGCGACTACTGCTGTTAATAGTATTAATATTTTTTTCATCGTTTTTTTTTTAGAATTGAAGTTTAACGTTAAAACCAAGATCTCTAGTTGTTGGTAATGAACCTACAGAATAGCCTTGAATATTTCCAGAAGATAAACCACCTTCAGGATCTTCATGAGGAATATTTTTGTGTATGATCCATAAGTTAGAACCTACAACACTAAAAGAAGCATTTGTTAAGAATGTTCGTTCAATTATTTTCTTTGGAAAAGTATAGGTAATTGAAGCTTCTCTTAGTTTTACATAACTAGCATCATATACAAATGCGGAGTTAGGTAAGCCTCTTCTATAGCCTAAAGCACCAAAGTTGTCAGCATCAAGTCTAGTCGTATTAGCTTCTCCGTTAGCATTTACACCTTCGTTGATAAAACCACCCGAGTCTGCCACATAGCCTCCTGATGGTATTCCATCTCCATCACTGTCGTATTGATTAAAATTAAGAGCATCTCTTACAGGGTTGCCAAGTTCATTTGTAAAAACTGTTTCTTCATATAGGCCAGTAGCTCTTCCGTAATATTGATCTAAAGAGAATATACTTCCTCCTTGTTGTATGTCAATTAAGAAATTAAACGCTAAGTTTTTGTAGTTAAAACTGTTGGTAATCCCCATTTGCCAATCTGGATTAGAGTCTCCAATGACTTCATTAGAACTGCTACTTGATACATATTGCCCATTACTTGCGTCAACAACTCTCTCGCCATTTAAATACGTATAATCTGTACCTTGTATTACACCATAAGGTTGACCTACAGTTGCATTAATAGTAACACCACCTTGGAAATTTCCTAATTGTAAGTTTTGAATGCCATCTTCCAATGAAATAACTTTGTTTCTATTTCTAGTCCAGTTTACATTTACATTCCAATTGAAATCGTCAGTTTTTACGGGCATGGCAGTTAAAGAAACTTCAAATCCTGAATTTTCAATTTCACCAGCGTTTAAGATTTTATTAGAAAAACCAGTTGCAGTAGATACTGGTACTCCAAAAATTTGATCTACAGAATTTGTTTTGTAATAAGCTACATCAAACCCTAGTCTGTTGTTTACAAATCTCATTTCAATACCTGCTTCAAAACTTTGCGTACGCTCTGGTTTTAAATCTATTTTTTTCTTTGTATTAGATACAGATGTACTTGCAGTACCTATAGGTGTATTAATAACATAGCTGTCTTGTAAGTAATCAAAACTAGCATCATTACCTACTTCTGCGTAACTAGCTCTTAACTTCCCAAAAGAAATAGCATCACTTCCTAATAATCTATTGAAAACAAAACTACCTGCTACCGAAGGATAATAGTAAGAGCTATTTTCAGTAGGTAGTGTAGAAGAATGATCTCTACGAATAGTAGCATCTACATAAAGCATATTGTTGTATCCAAGAGAAGCACTTGCGAAAATACCATCTACACCAACTTCTTCTGCTGTTTCCACAGGTAAAGGTAATGGTCCTACACTATTCTGTAAAGAATATAATTTTGGTACACTTAGTCCACCACTTGTTGATGAATAAACGGAGTTAAAATTAGTACGTCTAATGTTGGTACCTAAGATGCCTGTTAAATTAAATTTATCACTTAAATTCTTATTGAAATTAAGCATGAAATCATAATTAGTTTCTGTTCTGTTAATGTTTTTTCTACCATATCCAGAATCAACATTTCCTCTACTAACACCAAAACTAGTAGGAACACTACCATTAGCTCTTCTTTCTTCTTGTAATTCAGCATACGTATCTGTAGCTATTCTAGCCATTGCGCTAAACCAATCGTTAAATTGATAGTTTAAAGAAATATTACCAATGAAACGTGATCTTGAATCATTTTGATAATTTTCAAATCTTGTCCAGTATGGATTGTCCCAATAAGCAGGAGTAGCTCCAGCATCAGAAGAGGATGGGTTCCAAGTTACGTTTCTACCTGTAGATTTATAGATGTTTTCTAAGTCTTGTATATCAACGTTAGTTTGCCACCATTGTTTAAAGTTTGCAATAATATTGTCGTTATAACCGGTAGAGTTTCTTCCTAATCCACTTGTCTTTATGTAGTTAGAATATCCAGTAACTGAAAACTTATCTGTAAGTTTAGCAGTACCACTCATAGATATGTTATGTTTTTTAATTGAACTATTTGGCAATAAACCAGATTGATCAAATAAAGTATAATTTAATCTTAATGAACCATCTTCAAAACCTTTTTCTAAAGAAACAGAATTTGTAGTAGTTACTGGGGTTTCAAAAAATGTAATTGCACCATTTCTAGAATTAACCCAAGGAGTTGCTGTTTGGTAATTAGGAGACGCAGGATCAAAAGAATCCCATTGGTATACTAAAAGGTTTGGATCAAAACGCCCACCATATGATCCGTCATCTCCGTAATTAGCGTATAAGTCGGTATATTGTCCATCGCCATCTAAATCTCTGTTGATGAAATATTGATCCCTAGGGTTTACAGCACCTGGTTGATTTTCCCACAAAATATCAGCTCCATTGATATCTGTCCCTATGATATCTGAACCTGGTCCATAACCAGCACCATATTGGTCTTGGTATTTAGCGAATGTACTTTTGTCAACAGTTCCAAAAGTAACCCCTGAACTTACTGTAACACCAATGCCATTCGTTGTTTTACCTTTTTTAGTAGTAATCATAATTACACCGTTTGCAGCTCTTGAACCGTAAAGTGCAGATGCAGCAGCACCTTTAAGAATGTTTACAGAAGCAATATCTTCAGGGTTGATATCTGAAGCAGCATTTCCATAATCATAATAACCACCACTACCTTCACTTTGATTAGCATCATTGGAGTTAAAGTTACTAATAGGCACCCCGTCAATTACAAATAACGCTTGGTTATTTCCTTGTAATGAAGAGTTACCACGTATTACTACGTTAGTTGAACCACCAAAGTTATTGTTTTTCTTAATCTGGATACCAGAAGCTTTACCGGAAAGAGCATTAACAAAGTTACCACTTTTAACAGCAGTTAACTCTTCTCCTTTTACTTCTTGAGTAGAATATCCTAAAGATTTTTTCTCTCTAGAGATACCTAACGCCGTTACCACGATCTCATCTAATGCTTGTGCATCTTCAGTCATAGCAACATTAATCAAAGAAGTAGCTCCAACAACTTTGGAGGTCTCTTTCTGACCAACATACGAGAAGACTAATGTTTGTCCTTCACTTGCATTAATTGTGTAGTTTCCGTCAAAGTCAGATTGCGTACCATTACTTGTTCCAGAGACTAAAATGTTTACTCCAGGTAAAGGCACACCTTGTTGATCGGTGACCATACCAGAAATCGTCTTTTCTTGTGCAAATGTTAAATGCACAACAAACGCTAAAAGAAGCGTAAGGATTCCATTTACTTTTGTTTTCATTATTATGTTATTTGAATTAGTTGTGGCGAAAGTGATAATTCCTTGTTAATTATCCTAAAAATATTAGTATAATTTTATCATTATGTTTAATTTCTATGGATGTCTTTATCTTGAAGTATTGTTTTTACTGATAGTTTAAAAATCAGCCTTTTTTTTATGAAATGTTAATTTTAACACTAGTTTCGTTATTTTTTGACTTTTTGTAGATTAACCACAGCTTTTTTTTAAAGTGAAACCTTAAAATCAGGATTACTTTCTATATGAACTTATGGGTAAGTGCATGGTTAATTATTTTTGAATTAGAAAAAGAGGGCTGAGCAGTTTTAAAGCTGAATAGATTTTTTTAATTCAACCTATAATTTTTCTCTTTAGATAAAAAGACACTTATAGATGGTTTTTGTGAATAAGATTTAAATTGGTATTGTAGTTTATTACAGGAATTAGTTTTGGACTTTAGAGGTCTGTTTAAAACTTGAGAATACTCGATGAGTGTTCTCAAGTTTTAAATACTAAATTTTGATTGGAAAACAAATACTTAATAAAAGGAAGAGGCTATTTTTTTTTAGTCTTTTTTTTATGATTTTAGTTATAATTTAAAGAATCACCCCAGTTAGGATGGCTATAGGTAATTTTTTTATAAACTTAAATTTAATGTAATTTCACCTTCACTCAGTACGGAAATAGCAGCAATTAGCTAATTATTAGGTCTATATATTTTAAATTTAACTTCTTTTTGGATAAACTCCAAGTAAAAAATCCCAAGTAGCAGATTCTAATCCAGATGGAATTGTAATTGAGCGGGATGTATCTGTGCTATCATTAATTGTAAATAGAGCCTCTTGGCCATCTACTGTAATCTTGATGAAATTTCCATTCCACCTGTCACCATAGGTTTCAATCATGTCAATAATATAATCCCCAGGAGGAGGCGTGGAGAATAAACATGCAAATTTTGAAGAAAAACCAAATGCGTAATGGTAGAATAAATCAGAATTTATACTTTCTCCACTCTTTGTAGTTGTAAATGTCCTTCCGTCTGAAAGTGTAATTCTATCTTTATAATTCAAAGCATCTTCACCTTCAGCAACAGCTAAGTCTAAATCAAGGGCCGCAAAAGTATTTTCTGCTATAATAATAAAATCATATGCAGGAAAGGTTTTTCCTGTCATAAATAAAGAGCTGTCGTAAGAATATAACAGAGCTTCAGTAAGTATGTTGTAATCTGGATCATTTTCATTAACAATAGTTTAACCTCTAGAGGGAGTATATATTTTTATATTCTGTAATTAAATTTCCAAAGTCATTAATTTACAAATTCAATACTAAGCTCAAAAGAGGGGGAAGAGATATCGTTTATGTCAGTATTAGTATTTAAAGCAGTCAACACTCTTAGTTATACTTCAAATTACTCCGAAACTGCAACTTAATATAGGGTTTATATTTTCCGTATCACAATAACTTAAAAGTATTATGGCAACAAACGCACTTAGGCAATTTTATTTATTCAATCTTCATTGGTTCAAAAATCTTAAAATGTATGTTTTGATATATTTATAAATCATGTATTATTTGTTGTGTTGTAAATCTGTTTTGATGCCTTTTTTTGAAATTGATAATATTTATAAAGCTTTTTTTTGGCGGTTTATTTGTTAAAGAAAAGAATTAAATTAAATAAAAGTGATTAACTATTTGAATTAATGGGATTTATTGCTACATTTGCCGACCCTTAAAAAAGGGTAAGTTATATATATAGATACAATTATAGTATGCCAACAATTTCACAATTAGTAAGAAAAGGAAGGGCCACGATTACTAAGAAGAGTAAATCGGCTGCTTTGGATTCTTGTCCTCAAAGAAGAGGGGTTTGTACTCGTGTTTACACTACTACACCTAAAAAACCAAATTCTGCAATGCGTAAAGTTGCAAGGGTAAGGTTAACAAATGGTAAAGAAGTAAATGCATACATCCCTGGTGAAGGACATAATCTTCAAGAGCACTCGATAGTATTAGTAAGGGGCGGAAGAGTTAAAGATTTACCGGGTGTTAGGTATCATATCGTTAGAGGAGCTTTGGATACAGCAGGTGTTGCTGGAAGAACTCAACGTAGATCTAAGTATGGTGCTAAAAGACCTAAGAAGTAATCAAGCTTTAAACAGAAACAATGAGAAAAAAACAGGCTAAAAAGAGACCTCTTTTACCAGATCCAAGATTTAATGATCAGTTAGTGACGCGTTTTGTTAACATGATGATGTGGGATGGTAAGAAGTCTATAGCGTACAAAGTATTCTATGATGCAATTGATATTGTAGATGAAAAGAAAACAGACGAAGAAAAATCGGCTCTAGAGATATGGAAAGATGCTCTTTCTAATGTTATGCCTCATGTAGAGGTTAGGAGTAGAAGAGTTGGGGGTGCTACATTCCAGATTCCTATGCAAATTAGACCGGATAGAAAAATATCAACAGCTATGAAATGGTTGATTAGTTTTGCTCGTAAAAGAAACGAGAAAGCTATGTCGCAAAAGTTAGCTGGAGAAATATTAGCAGCTGCTAAAGAAGAGGGTGCTGCCGTTAAGAAAAGAACAGATACTCACAAAATGGCAGAAGCAAATAAAGCTTTCTCTCACTTTAGATTTTAATTATCAGAAATGTCAAGAGATTTAAAATTTACTAGAAATATAGGTATTGCTGCTCATATTGATGCGGGTAAAACAACTACTACAGAACGTATTTTGTTTTATACGGGTGTAAGTCATAAAATTGGAGAAGTGCATGATGGTGCTGCTACAATGGATTGGATGGAGCAAGAGCAGGAGCGTGGTATTACCATTACTTCGGCCGCTACGACATGTACTTGGAATTTCCCGATGAAAAATGGGGAGAAGATAGAGGAAACTAAGCCGTATCATTTTAACATTATTGACACACCTGGTCACGTAGATTTTACGGTAGAAGTAAATCGTTCTTTACGTGTATTAGATGGTTTGGTGTTTTTGTTTAGTGCTGTTGATGGTGTAGAGCCTCAATCAGAGACTAACTGGAGACTTGCTGATAATTACAAAGTTCCAAGAATGGGCTTTGTGAATAAAATGGATAGACAGGGTTCTAACTTTTTAATGGTTTGTAAGCAAATCAAAGAAATGTTAAAATCTAATGCAGTTCCAATCGTTTTGCCAATTGGTGACGAGGCAGATTTTAGAGGTGTCGTAGATTTAGTTAAGAATAGAGCTATTATCTGGCATGAAGATAACTTCGGGGCAACTTTTGATGTAGTTGATATTCCTGAAGAAATGAAAGCTGAAGTTAAGGAATATAGAGCTAATCTTATAGAGGCAGTTGCTGAATATGATGACACTTTGATGGAGAAATTCTTTGAAGATGAGAATTCTATTACTGAAGATGAAGTCCATGCAGCTTTAAGAGCGGCAGTTATGGATATGAGTATCATTCCAATGATTTGTGGTTCTTCATTTAAGAATAAAGGTGTTCAGTTTCTTTTAGATGCTGTTTGTCGTTACTTGCCTTCTCCAATGGATAAGGAAGCAATAACAGGTATAGATCCTGATACTGAGTTGCCTATCACTAGAAAGCCAGATGTTAAGGAGCCATTTGCTGCTTTAGCATTTAAGATTGCTACGGATCCATTTGTGGGTCGTTTAGCTTTCTTTAGAGCATATTCTGGTAGATTAGATGCTGGTTCTTATGTGTTAAATAATCGTTCTGGTAATAAAGAGCGTATTTCTAGAATTTATCAAATGCATGCTAATAAGCAAAATGCAATTGATTATATAGAAGCTGGAGATATAGGTGCTGCTGTTGGTTTTAAGGATATTAAAACTGGTGATACTTTATCTGCTGAAAAACATCCAATTGTTTTAGAGAGTATGGACTTTCCGGATCCAGTTATTGGTATTGCGGTAGAGCCTAAAACTAAAGCAGATGTTGATAAATTAGGGATGGCTTTGGCTAAACTTTCTGAGGAAGATCCTACATTTACAGCAAGAACGGATGAAGCTTCAGGTCAGACAATTATATCAGGAATGGGTGAGCTTCACTTAGATATTATTGTAGATCGTTTAAGACGTGAATTTAAAGTTGAAGTGAATCAAGGTCAACCTCAAGTTGAATATAAAGAAGCTTTAACGAAAACTGCTGGTCATAGAGAAACTTATAAAAAGCAATCTGGTGGTCGTGGTAAGTTTGGTGATATTGTATTTGAAATGGGTCCTGCTGATGATGATTTCGTAGGAGCTGGTTTACAGTTTGTAGATCAGATTAAAGGGGGTCGTATTCCAAAGGAATTTATACCGTCAGTTCAAAAAGGATTCACAGCAGCAATGAAGGCTGGTCCTTTAGCTGGTTATGAAATGGATCGTATGAAAGTTGTTTTAACAGATGGATCTTTCCACCCTGTGGATTCTGATGCACTTTCTTTTGAATTAGCTGCAAAAATGGGGTACAAAGCTGCTGGTAAAGCTGCTGGTGCTGTAATTATGGAGCCTATAATGAAAATTGAAGCTTTAACACCTGAAGAAAATATGGGTGATATTGTTGGAGATTTAAACAGAAGAAGAGGTACTATTACTAACATGAGTGATAGAGCTGGTGCTAAAGTGATAAAAGGTGAAGTTCCATTATCAGAGATGTTTGGTTACGTTACGGCGTTAAGAACAATGTCTTCTGGTAGAGCGACATCAACAATGGAATTTTCACATTATGCGGAGACACCTTCAAGTATTTCTGAAGAGGTAATCAAAGCAGCAAAAGGTTTAACCGCTTAATTTTACGAAAATGAGTCAAAAAATTAGAATAAAACTTAAATCATACGACTATAATTTAGTAGATAAATCTGCTGAGAAAATAGTTAAAACTGTAAAATCTACAGGAGCTGTTGTAACTGGACCAATTCCGTTGCCAACACATAAGAAAATATTTACTGTATTACGTTCTCCTCACGTTAATAAAAAGTCGAGAGAGCAATTTCAGTTAAGTTCTTATAAGAGACTTTTAGATATTTACAGTTCTTCTTCAAAAACAATTGATGCTTTAATGAAATTAGAGTTGCCAAGTGGTGTTGAAGTAGAGATCAAAGTATAATTATACTTGTAAGCAATTTGTATTGCGAGTAACATGTCCTGAGCGTTTCGCAAGGGAAAAACGGAAAAATAAAATCAGGGTCGATTTATTTTGACCCTTTTTTTTATTCAATAATTGAAAGTTTATAAAAGTTAATACTAATTAATTAAATTAAATATGTCTGGGTTAATAGGAAAGAAAGTAGGCATGACTAGTATTTTCGATGAAAATGGAAAGAACATTCCATGTACAGTAATCGAACTAGGTCCATGTGTAGTTACCCAAGTCAGAACCGAAGAGGTAGACGGGTATAGTGCCCTTCAATTAGGTTTCGATGACAAGGCAGAAAAACGTGCGAATAAGGCCGAAACAGGTCATTTCAAAAAAGCAGGTGTTTCTCCTAAGAAAAAAGTCGTTGAATTCAGAGATTTTGAAGGTGGTTACAAATTAGGAGACACTATTGGTGTTGATTTATTTGTTGAAGGTGAATTTGTTGATGCTATAGGTATCTCAAAAGGAAAAGGTTTTCAGGGTGTTGTTAAGAGACACGGCTTTGCTGGTGTTGGTCAAGCAACTCACGGTCAACATAACAGACTAAGGGCTCCTGGTTCTGTAGGTGCTGCTTCTTATCCTGCGAGAGTATTCAAAGGTATGAAGATGGCCGGAAGAATGGGTACTGATAAGGTAACTGTTCAAAACCTAAAAGTTTTAAAAGTAGTTCCAGAAAAAAATCTTTTAGTTTTAAAAGGTTGTGTGCCTGGTCATAAGAACGCTTACGTAACTATTGAGAAGTAATGAAGGTAGCAGTTTTAGATATTAAAGGAAAAGAAACAGGTAGAAGCATAGAGCTTTCTGATGCTGTTTACGGTATAGAGCCAAATAAGCACGCTGTTTATTTAGATGTAAAGCAATATTTAGCGCACCAAAGACAAGGTACGCATAAGTCTAAAGAAAGAGCTGAAATAGCTGGTAGTACAAGAAAAATAAAGAAACAAAAAGGAACTGGTACTGCTCGTGCGGGTAGTATTAAGTCTCCAGTTTTTAGAGGTGGTGGTCGTATTTTTGGACCTAGACCAAAAGATTATAAGCAAAAATTAAACAAGAATTTAAAACGTTTAGCTAGAAAATCTGCTTTAAGCATTAAAACTAATGAGAAAGCAATTTTAGTAGTTGAAGATTTTAATTTTGATGCTCCAAAAACAAAAGATTTTAAGAATGTTTTGAAGTCTTTAGGCTTGGAAAATAAAAAATCTTTATTTGTGTTGGGTGATTCAAATAATAATGTATATTTGTCGTCACGCAATTTAAAGGGGTCTGAAGTTATAACTAACTCAGATTTAAGCACTTATAAGATTTTAAATGCTAATAACATTGTGCTTCTAGAAGGTTCTTTAGAAGGAATTGAGTCTAACTTAACTAAACAATAAGAACATGAGTGTGATAATAAAGCCAATTATAACAGAAAAAATGACTTCAGATAGTGAGTTGTATAATCGTTATGGCTTCATTGTAAATCCTAAGGCAAATAAGCTTCAGATAAAAGAAGCTATTGAAACTGCTTATGGGGTTTCTGTTGAGAAAGTTAGAACTATGAATTACGGGCCTTCAAGAAAGACTCGTTATACAAAAACCGGAGTACAACACGGTAAATCTAATGCTTATAAGAAAGCAATAGTTCAAGTTGCGGATGGTGATGTAATCGATTATTACAGTAATCTATAATAAAGACTAAAGACAAAAAATGTCAGTTAGAAAATTAAAACCAATCACTCCAGGACAGCGTTTTAGAGTAGTAAACGGATTCGACGCGATTACTACTGATAAGCCGGAGAAGAGCTTGCTTGCTCCGTTAAAAAAGTCCGGAGGTAGAAACAGTCAAGGAAAAATGACTATCCAACACAGAGGTGGTGGTCATAAGAGAAGGTATCGTTTGATAGATTTCAAAAGAGATAAGCAGGGTATCGCTGGTGTCGTTGATTCTATTCAGTATGATCCTAACAGAACAGCATTTGTAGCTTTAATAAACTACGCTGATGGAGAAAAAAGATATATAGTAGCCCAGAACGGTCTGCAAGTTGGTCAGGAAGTTAATTCTGGTACTGATGCGATTCCTGAGATAGGTAATGCACTTCCTTTAAGTGTTATTCCTTTAGGTACTATTATTTCTTGTATTGAACTACGTCCGGGACAAGGAGCTGTTATGGCGAGAAGTGCTGGTACATTTGCTCAATTAATGGCAAGAGATGGTAAGTTTGCTACGGTAAAACTTCCTTCTGGTGAAACTAGATTAATTCTGGTTTTATGTTTAGCTACAATTGGCGCGGTATCTAATTCTGATCATCAATTACTTGTATCTGGTAAAGCGGGTAGAAGCAGATGGTTAGGTAGAAGACCAAGAACAAGACCGGTTGCGATGAACCCTGTCGATCACCCAATGGGTGGTGGTGAAGGTAGAGCTTCAGGTGGTCACCCAAGATCTAAGAACGGTATACCTGCTAAAGGTTATAGAACTCGTTCTAAGACTAAGGCTACAAATAGATATATATTAGAACGTAGAAAGAAATAAAAAGTAGAAAGAAATGGCACGTTCATTAAAAAAAGGACCTTACGTTCACTTTAGTTTAGAAAAGAAAGTTCATCAGAATATAGATTCTGGTAAAAAGACTGTTGTTAAGACTTGGTCTAGAGCTTCAATGATAACACCAGATTTTGTTGGTCAAACTATCGCTGTTCATAATGGTAGACAATTTGTTCCTGTATATGTTACAGAGAATATGGTTGGTCATAAATTAGGAGAATTTTCACCAACTAGATCTTTTAGGGGTCATGGTGGTTCGAAAAATAAAGGAAAAAAGTAAGCTATGGGAGTTCGTAAAAAACAAATGGCCGAAAGAATAAAGGCAGAGAAAAAGCAAATTGCTTTTGCGAAATTGAATAATTGTCCAACTTCACCAAGAAAGATGCGTTTAGTAGCTGATTTGGTAAGAGGGGTTAAAGTGGAACAAGCACTTGCAATTTTAAAATTCAATTCAAAAGAAGCTTCTCGTAAATTAGAGAAATTGCTTTTATCAGCTATTGCAAACTGGCAGGCTAAAAATGAAGATGCTAGTGTAGAAGATGCTGACCTTTTTATTAAAGAGATAAGAGTTGATGGTGGCGCTATGTTGAAAAGACTTAGACCGGCACCTCAGGGTAGAGCACACAGAATTAGAAAACGTTCCAATCACGTAACACTAGTGTTGGATTCTAACAATAATGTACAAAGCTAGATATGGGACAGAAAACAAATCCAATCGGAATTCGTTTAGGCATCATTAGAGGATGGGAGTCTAACTGGTATGGTGGAAATGATTACGGTGATAAATTGGCCGAAGATAACAAAATTAGAAAATATGTTCATGCTCGTTTAGCGAAAGCTAGCGTATCAAGAGTTATTATTGAGCGTACTTTAAAGCTTATCACTATTACCATTACAACTGCAAGACCTGGTATTATTATCGGTAAAGGTGGTCAAGAGGTAGATAAGTTGAAAGAGGAGCTTAAGAAAATTACTGATAAAGAGGTTCAGATCAATATATTTGAAATCAAAAGACCTGAGTTAGATGCAAATCTTGTAGCTGCTAGTGTTGCTCGTCAAATCGAAAATAGAATTTCTTTTAGAAGAGCAATAAAAATGGCAATCGCTGCGGCAATGCGTATGAATTCAGAAGGAATTAAGATTCAAATTTCTGGACGTTTAAATGGAGCAGAAATGGCTCGTTCTGAAACCTATAAGGATGGAAGAATACCATTATCTACATTTAGAGCAGATATCGACTATGCTTTACATGAAGCACATACTACTTATGGAAGATTAGGTATTAAAGTGTGGATTATGAAAGGTGAGGTTTATGGTAAAAGAGATTTATCTCCTTTAGTTGGTATGGAAAAAAGCCAAGGTGCAAAAGGTGGTAAGCAAGATGGTAACAAGAAACCACGTCGTAGAAAGTAATTTTTAAAGAAGTAGAAAAATGTTACAACCTAAAAGAACCAAGTTTCGTAAGACACAAAAGGGTAGGATGAAAGGGATCTCTGGAAGAGGTCATCAGCTTTCAAATGGTATGTTCGGTATAAAATCTTTAGATACAAGTTTTATTACATCAAGACAGATAGAAGCTGCTCGTATTGCAGCTACTAGATTCATGAAAAGAGAGGGTCAAATGTGGATTAAAATATTTCCAGATAAGCCTATAACCAAAAAACCTCTAGAGGTTCGTATGGGTAAAGGTAAAGGTGCTCCTGAATATTTTGTTGCTGTGGTATTACCTGGTAGGATTATGTTCGAAATCGCTGGGGTGTCTCAGGAGGTTGCAAAAGAGGCTTTACGTCTTGCTGCACAGAAATTACCTGTTAAAACAAAATTTATTGTTGCTAGAGATTATTCAGCTTAATTTTTAATTGTAAGGAATTATGAAACAATCAGAAGTAAAGGAATTATCTGTTGAAGAGTTAGGCTCTAAATTGATAGAGGCTAAAAAGCAACATTCAGATTTGAAGATAGCGCACAGCGTTACTCCGTTGGAAAACCCGCTTCAAATAAGAAGAGCGAGAAGAACAGTGGCTAGAATAGCGACAGAATTAACTAAAAGGGATAACCAATAACTGGTTCTGCTTTATGGAAAAAAGAAACTTAAGAAAAGAGAGAGTAGGAGTTGTTACGAGTAACAAAATGGAGAAATCAATTGTGATTTCAGAAGTTAAGCGAGTAAAACACCCTATGTACGGAAAGTTCGTATTAAGAACTAAAAAATATGTTGCACACGATGAGGCAAATGATTGCAATATTGGTGATACAGTAAGGATTATGGAAACACGTCCTTTAAGTAAAACTAAATGTTGGAGATTGGTTGAAATCATTGAAAGAGCTAAATAATTATGTTACAGCAAGAATCAAGATTAAAGGTAGCTGACAATACTGGGGCAAAAGAAGTTTTGACCATTAGAGTGTTAGGTGGTACGAAAAGAAGATACGCTTCTGTAGGAGATAAAATAGTAGTAGCTGTTAAAGAAGCTACTCCTAATGGTACAATTAAGAAAGGTGCCGTTTCTACTGCAGTAGTTGTTAGAACTAAAAAAGAAGTAAGAAGACAAGATGGTTCTTACATTCGTTTTGATGATAATGCTTGTGTTCTTCTGAACCCAACTGGTGAAATGAGAGGTACACGTGTTTTTGGACCTGTAGCGAGAGAACTTCGTGATAAACAATTCATGAAAATTGTATCATTAGCTCCAGAGGTGCTATAACATTTAGAATCAGATGAAAAAGCTAAAAATAAAAGTAGGAGATATCGTTAGAATCGTAGCTGGAGACCATAAAGGTGTTGAAGGTAAGATCATGAAGATTGATTTTGATAAGAACAAGGCAATTGTTGAAGGTGCTAATTTAGTATCTAAACATGAAAAGCCAAGTGCTAAAAATCCTCAAGGTGGTATCGTAAAGAAAGAGGCGCTTTTACACATTTCTAATTTAGCATTGATTGATGCTAAGTCAGGTAGCACTACTAGGGTAGGTTACGACGTTAGAGATGGGAAAAAAGTTAGAGTCTCTAAAAAATCTAATGAAGTAATATAGTTATGGCTTACGTTACAAGGTTAAAAAAAGAATACAATGAGCGCATTATTGGTGCTCTTAAAGAAGAGTTTGGGTATAAGAATGTTATGCAAGTACCTAAGCTAGAGAAGATAGTTGTTAGTAGAGGTGTTGGAGCAGCTGTAGCAGATAAAAAGTTAATTGACCATGCGGTTGAAGAATTAACTACAATTACTGGTCAGAAATCTATTGCTACTATATCTAAAAAGGATGTTGCTTCTTTCAAGCTTAGAAAGGGTATGCCAATTGGATGTAAAGTAACCTTAAGAGGAGAGAGAATGTTTGAATTTCTTGATCGTTTGGTTACAAGTGCACTTCCTAGAGTTAGAGATTTTCAGGGAATTAAAGCTACTGGTTTTGATGGTCGTGGTAATTATAACTTAGGTATTACAGAGCAAATTATTTTTCCTGAGATAAATATTGATAAAATCAATAGAATCAACGGAATGGATATTACCTTTGTAACTTCTGCACAAACAGATAAAGAGGCAAAATCATTATTAACTCAATTAGGGTTACCTTTTAAAAAGAATTAAGATGGCTAAAGAATCGATGAAGGCCCGTGAGGTTAAAAGAGAGAAAACGGTAGCAAAGTATGCGGATAAGAGAAAGGCTTTAAAAGCAGCTGGAGACTATGAAGGCTTACAGAAATTACCTAGAAATGCTAATCCAATTCGTTTGCATAATAGATGTAAATTAACGGGTAGACCAAGAGGGTATATGAGAACATTTGGTGTTTCTCGTGTAACTTTCAGAGAAATGGCTAATGAAGGTCTTATACCGGGAGTTAGAAAAGCTAGCTGGTAATAAATTTAAATATTAACTAGTATCAGGTTTAGCAATAGTGTTAAAAACCAATACTGCAAATTAATACATATGGTAACAGATCCAATTTCGGATTACTTAACAAGAATTAGAAATGCAAGTAGTGCTGGGCATAGAGTTGTCGAGATTCCTGCATCTAATTTGAAAAAAGAAATGACTAAAATATTATTCGAACAAGGATATATTTTAAGTTATAAATTTGAACCAAACAAGGTTCAAGGCACGGTTAAAATAGCTTTGAAGTATGATAAGCTAACAAAAGAACCAGTGATAAAAAAAATTATGCGTATAAGTAAGCCAGGTCTACGTAAGTATGCTGGTTCTACTGATTTACCAAGAGTACTTAACGGATTGGGTATTGCTATCGTTTCAACTTCTCATGGAGTAATGACGAGTAAGCAAGCTAAGCTAGAAAAAGTTGGTGGTGAAGTATTATGTTACGTTTATTAATACTATAAAGATTTAAGAAATGTCTAGAATAGGTAATAATCCAGTTGCGATACCTCAAGGAGTAACCGTTGAGATAAAAGATAATGTAATTACTGTAAAAGGTAAGTTGGGTGAGTTAACTCAAGAATATAGCGCTGTTGAAATTAAAGTTGAAGATGATCAAGTTTTTGTAACTAGATCTTCTGATGTTAAGGAGCATAAAGCTAAACATGGTCTTTATAGATCTTTGATTAACAATATGATCGATGGTGTGTCTAAAGGATGGACTAAAGAATTGGAACTTGTAGGTGTAGGTTATAGAGCAAGTAACCAAGGTCAAAGATTAGAATTGGCTTTAGGTTTTTCTCATAACATAGTTATAGATTTGGCTCCAGAAGTTATAATCGAAACTGTATCTGAAAAAGGTAAAAATCCAATTATTAAGTTAAAATCTTTTGATAAACAATTAGTAGGTCAAGTGGCTGCTAAAATTAGATCTTTCCGTAGGCCAGAGCCGTACAAAGGAAAAGGTGTTAAGTTTGTCGGAGAACAATTAAGAAGAAAAGCTGGTAAGTCAGCATAATAAGTAGAATTATGGGATTATCAAAGACTGAAAGAAGACAGCGAATTAAAAGAAGAATACGTAAAGTTTCTTTTGGAACTGCTGCAAGACCGAGATTATCGGTTTTTAGAAGTAACAAGGAAATTTATGTACAAGTTATAGACGATAACAGTGGGGTAACTTTAGTTGCTGCATCTTCTAGAGATAAGGAGATTGCTGATGTTAAAGGAACAAAAACTGATATTGCTAACTTAGTAGGTAAAACTGTTGCAGAGAAAGCAATAAAAGCTGGTGTTGAGACAGTAGCTTTTGATAGAGGTGGTTGTTTATACCACGGAAGAGTAAAATCATTGGCTGAAGGAGCTAGAGAAGCAGGACTTAAATTCTAATATATATGTACCAGAAATACAAAAACGTAGAAGTTGTAAAACCAGGAGGTCTTGATTTAAAAGATCGTTTAGTTGGTGTACAAAGAGTTACTAAAGTAACAAAAGGTGGTAGAGCATTTGGTTTTTCTGCTATAGTTGTTGTCGGTGACGAAAATGGTGTAGTTGGTCAAGGTTTAGGTAAGTCTAAAGAAGTTGCTACTGCTATTTCTAAGGCTATTGATGACGCTAAGAAAAACTTGATTAGAATTCCTTTAAATAAAGGAACTATTCCTCACGAACAAAAAGGTAAGTTCGGTGGTGCTAGAGTTTATATTCAACCTGCATCTCATGGTACTGGAGTAATTGCTGGTGGTGCTGTAAGATCGGTATTAGAAGCAGTTGGGGTTCATGATGTATTATCTAAATCTCAAGGTTCTTCTAATCCACATAATGTTGTTAAGGCTACTTTTGATGCTTTATTGCAAATTAGAGATGCTAAAACAGTTGCTTCACAAAGAGGAATTTCTCTTGAAAAAGTTTTTAAGGGATAAATTAAGGTATTATGGCAAAAGTTAAAGTAAAACAGGTTAAGAGTGGTATTAAAAAACCTCTTAGACAGAAAAAAACTCTTGAAGCACTTGGTTTAAGAAAATTAGGTCAAGTTGTAGAACATGAGAATACTCCTAGTATTATGGGTATGATAGCTAAAGTTAACCACTTAGTTTCAATTGAGGAAGCTTAAAAAAATATAAAGATGAATTTAAATAGTTTAAAACCAGCTGAAGGCTCAGTTCACCGTGCAGGTAAGATTGTAGGACGTGGACAGGGTACTGGAAAAGGTGGTACTGCCACTAGAGGGCACAAAGGTGCTAAATCTAGATCTGGATATTCTAAAAAGATTGGTTTTGAAGGTGGTCAAATGCCTCTTCAAAGACGTGTTCCTAAATTTGGTTTTACAAATATTAACAGAAAGGAATACGCAGGTATTAATTTAGATAAATTACAACTACTTGTAGATAATGGAATCGTTAAAGATGCTGTTAACTTAGAAGTTTTAATTCAAACTAGATTAGCTAGAAAATCTGATTTAGTAAAAATATTAGGTGGAGGTGAGTTAAAAACTTCTCTTAAAATATCAGCACATAAATTTACTGCTACTGCTAAAGCGGCTATTGAAGCTGCTGGTGGCGAAGCAATAAGTTTATAAGAAATACACTATGAAGAAATTTTTCGAGACATTATCTAATATTTGGAAGATTGAAGAGTTAAAAGGAAGAATTCTTGTTACTCTTGGTTTATTGTTAGTATATAGATTTGGAGCGCAAATTGCGCTTCCAGGGATAGATACAACGCAACTAGGAGCTTTGACTTCTGGTACTGAAAACGGAATCTTTGGAATATTAAATGCTTTTACAGGGGGTGCTTTTGCAAAAGCCTCTGTTTTTGCATTGGGTATTATGCCTTATATCTCTGCTTCTATTGTAGTACAATTAATGGGAATAGCTATTCCTTACTTGCAAAAACTTCAGAAAGAAGGTGAAAGTGGAAGAAAAACTATCAACCAAATTACAAGATGGTTAACTATTGGTATTTGTATCCTGCAGGCTCCAACCTATTTATTGGGTTTAAGTCAGTTTGGTGTTCCAGATAGTGCTTTTGTTCTTGGAAAAGGTTTAGATTTCATGATACCTGCGGTTATTATTTTAGTAACAGGTACGGTGTTTGCAATGTGGTTAGGCGAAAAGATTACTGATAGAGGTATTGGTAATGGTATTTCTTTATTAATTATGGTTGGTATTATTGCAACATTGCCTCAAGCTTTCGCTCAAGAAGCTATTTCTAGATGGGAAGGTACAGGAGGTCCAATGTTAGTTTTAATTGAAGTTATCATCTGGTTTGTTGTAATCTTACTAAGTGTTTTATTGGTAATGGCTACACGGCAAATACCAGTGCAATATGCTCGTAGATCTGCTTCTGGCGGTTATGAGAAAGATGCAATGGGAACTAGACAGTATATTCCATTAAAATTAAATGCATCAGGTGTTATGCCAATTATATTTGCACAGGCAATTATGTTTGCGCCAGGATTAATTGGGAAAACATTTAATAATACGGTATGGGGTGCATGGATGGAAGTTCAATTCCAAGATATTTTTGGATTGGCTTATAATTTATTATTTGCATTTTTAATCATTGTATTCACATATTTCTACACTGCAATCACAGTTCCAACGAATAAAATGGCCGATGACTTAAAAAGAAGCGGCGGTTTCATCCCTGGAATTAGGCCTGGAGCAGAAACTGGAGATTTTTTAGATAAGATTATGTCTTTAATTACGTTACCAGGATCTATTTTCTTAGCTTTGCTGGCTGTATTGCCTGCAATAGTTGTTAAGCTAATGGATGTTCAACCAGGTTGGGCAATGTTTTATGGTGGTACTTCACTTTTAATTATGGTGGGTGTGGCAATAGATACAGTACAACAAGTTAATTCGTATTTGTTAAATCGTCATTATGATGGTTTAATGAAGACAGGTAAAAATAGAAAGGTAGCATAAGTTATGGCTAAGCAATCAGCAATAGAGCAAGACGGTAGCATCATTGAAGCATTGTCAAATGCAATGTTCCGTGTAGAGTTAGAAAATGGTCATGTTGTTACAGCCCATATCTCAGGCAAAATGCGTATGCATTATATAAAATTACTTCCGGGTGATAAGGTAAAATTAGAAATGAGCCCTTATGATTTGAGTAAAGCAAGAATTACATATAGATATTAAGATAATAGGATGAAAGTTAGAGCATCATTAAAAAAAAGGAGTGCCGACTGCAAAATTGTTCGCAGAAAAGGTAGATTGTACGTAATAAACAAAAAGAATCCTAGATTTAAACAAAGACAAGGGTAGTTATGGCAAGAATTGCAGGTGTTGATATACCAAAACAAAAAAGAGGGGTAATTGCTCTTACTTATATCTTCGGAGTAGGTAACAGTAGAGCTAAAGAAATTTTAGCAAATGCCCAAGTAAGTGAGGATACTAAAGTGTCTGATTGGAACGATGATGAGATTAGTCGTATTCGTGAATCAGTTTCGGCTTTTACTATAGAAGGAGAACTTCGTTCTGAAACTCAATTAAACATTAAACGTTTAATGGATATTGGTTGTTATAGAGGTATTCGTCATAGATCTGGTCTTCCATTAAGAGGACAAAGAACTAAGAATAACTCTAGAACTAGAAAAGGTAAGAGAAAAACTGTTGCGAACAAGAAAAAAGCAACTAAATAATAATTAGACAGTCATTAGTATTTGGACGTTAGAAGAATCTGTCTGAAATCGAAAGGTTTAGGATTCCAATAACTAAGAACTAACAACTAGAAACTTAAAAATATGGCAAAGTCAAATACAAAAGTTGCAAAGAAACGTAAGGTAATTGTAGAATCTGTAGGTGAAGCTCACGTAACAGCATCTTTCAATAACATTATTATTTCTTTGACAAATAAAAAAGGTGACGTTATTTCTTGGTCTTCTGCAGGGAAGATGGGCTTTAGAGGTTCTAAAAAGAACACTCCTTATGCAGCTCAGATAGCTTCTGAAGATTGTGCTAAAGTAGCACATGAAGCAGGATTAAGAAAAGTGAAAGTTTACGTTAAAGGACCAGGTAATGGTAGAGAATCTGCAATCAGATCTTTACATAATGCAGGTATTGAAGTAACAGAGATTATCGATGTTACACCAATTCCTCATAATGGTTGTAGACCACCAAAAAGAAGAAGAGTATAATTTTAATTACTAATAGTCCTTTTAAAATAGGATATTTCACAGAAAGTATTGATACGATTATCGAAGGATAAGCCTTAATTCATAATCATACTTTCAAACAATAAGAAGATGGCAAGATATATAGGACCAAAAACAAAAATTGCTCGTAAATTTGGCGAAGCAATATTCGGAGATGATAAATCTTTTGAAAAAAGAAATTTCCCTCCAGGACAACACGGAAACGCTAGACGTCGTGGAAAAAAATCTGAATATGCTGTTCAGTTAATGGAAAAGCAAAAAGCTAAGTACACTTACGGTATATTAGAAAAACAATTTAGAAACATTTTTGCATCTGCAAAAAGAAAAGAAGGTGTTACTGGTGAAATTTTACTTCAATTATGTGAATGTCGTTTAGATAACGTTGTTTTTAGAATGGGAGTTTCTAATTCTAGAAGTGGAGCTAGACAACTAGTTTCTCATAGACATATTACGGTAAACGGAGAGTTGGTAAACATTCCTTCTTATTCATTAAAATCTGGTGATGTTGTTGGTGTTAGAGAAAAGTCTAAATCAATTTCAACTATTCAGGATGCGTTAGCTTCTAATAGCAGCGTTTACGAATGGATGACTTGGAATACTGAGAAAATGGAAGGTACGTTCGTAGCTGTTCCAGAAAGACTTCAGATTCCAGAGAATATCAAAGAACAATTAATCGTCGAGTTATACTCTAAATAAATAACACTGATCCAATTATGGCATTATTTAATTTTCAAAAACCTGATAAAGTTATAATGATTGATTCGACAGATTTCGAAGGGAAGTTTGAATTCCGCCCTTTGGAACCTGGTTATGGATTGACTGTTGGAAATGCTTTAAGAAGAGTTTTACTATCTTCTTTAGAAGGTTTTGCAATTACTTCTATTCGTGTAGATAAAGTAGAGCATGAGTTCTCTGTTATATCAGGAATCGTAGAAGATGTAACTGAAATAATTCTTAATTTAAAGCAAGTTCGTTTTAAAAGACAAATAGAGGACGTAGATTCTGAAACTGTTTCAGTTTCAGTAAGCGGTAAAAATCAACTTACAGCTGGAGACTTTCAGAAATTTATTTCTGGATTTCAAGTATTGAATCCTGATTTAGTAATCTGTAATATGGATGCTAAAGTTAACTTCAATATGGAGTTAGTTATTGAAAAAGGAAGAGGATATGTTCCTGCTGAAGAAAATAAAAAGTCTGGAGCACCAATTGGTACAATCGCAATTGATTCTATTTTTACACCTATTAAAAATGTAAAATATAGTATTGAAAACTTTCGTGTAGAACAAAAGACTGATTACGAAAAATTAGTTTTCGAAATTGAATCTGACGGATCTATTACACCAAAGGATGCATTAACAGAAGGTGCTAAGGTTTTAATTCATCACTTTATGTTATTCTCTGATGAGCGTATTACTTTAGAAGCTGATGAAATTGCACAAACTGAAACTTATGACGAGGAGTCCCTACACATGCGTCAGTTATTAAAAACAAAATTAGTAGATATGGATCTTTCGGTTCGTGCTCTAAATTGTTTAAAAGCTGCGGAAGTAGATACTTTAGGAGACTTAGTTTCTTTTAATAAGAATGATTTAATGAAGTTTAGAAACTTCGGTAAAAAATCATTGACAGAGCTAGAAGAACTTGTAATCAATAAAGGTTTAAGTTTCGGTATGGATTTGTCAAAATATAAATTAGATAAAGATTAATTTTACTTCTGTTGGAAGAGAAAATCTCGGATAAGGAAGAAAATAGAACAAAGTAATGAGACACGGTAAAAAAGTTAACCACTTAGGTAGGAAAAAAGCTCATAGAGTTGCGATGCTTGCAAATATGGCTTGTTCTCTTATCGAACATAAAAGAATAAACACTACTGTTGCTAAAGCTAAAGCTTTAAAGCAGTTTGTTGAGCCATTAATCACTAAGGCAAAGGCTGAGAATAATCAGACGACAGAAAAAGGAACACATAATAGACGTGTTGTTTTTAAAAACCTTAGAGATAAATATGCTGTTACTGAGTTATTCAGTAATGTAGCAGAGAAGATAGCTGACCGTCCAGGGGGTTATACTAGAATAATAAAACTAGGTACTCGTTTAGGAGATAACGCTGATATGGCGATGATCGAGTTGGTAGATTTTAATGAGCTATACAATGCTTCTAAAACGCCAGCTAAGAAAACAACTAGAAGAGGTAGAGCTAAGAAAACAGAAGCTCCGGCTGCTGATGCTTCACAAGAAACAACTCAACCAGAAAGTTCAGAAGAATAAAATGGTTGTTTTATAAGTTTTAATATTAGAAAAGGATAAGTTGAAAAGCTTATCCTTTTTTTTGTGTTATTTTGTAAAAATATTTAATATAATTCCTAAAAATGAAGTATCAAACTAGAAAGAAAGCTCTTATGTTATTGGCTGATGGAACTATTTTTTATGGTAAAGCAGTTGGTGATAAAAATGGAACAGCATTCGGGGAAGTGTGTTTTAACACTGGAATGACTGGGTACCAAGAAATCTTTACAGATCCATCTTATTTTGGTCAGTTAATGGTGACTACGAATGCTCACATTGGTAATTATGGGACTAACTCTGAAGAAGTAGAGTCAGATGCTATTAAAATATCAGGTTTAATCTGTAAGAATTTTAGTTACACGTTTTCTAGAGCTATTGCAGATCAATCTTTAGAAGAGTTTTTAAATAAAAATAATTTATTTGCTATCTCGGATGTAGATACGCGTGCTCTAGTAAGTTATATCCGTGACAACGGAGCAATGAATGCGGTAATTTCTACTGAAGTTGATAATATTGAAAGTCTAAAGGAGCAATTGAAAAATATACCTAGTATGGATGGTTTGGAGTTGGCATCACAAGTGTCAACCAAAGAGTCGTACTATTATGGTGATGAAAATTCATCTATTAAAATTTCTGCACTAGATATTGGTATAAAGAAAAATATTCTAAGAAATCTAGCTAAGAGAGGGGCTTACATTAAAGTCTTTCCGTATAACGCTTCTTTTGAGGAAATGAAAGCATTTAATCCGGATGGTTATTTTATTTCAAATGGACCGGGCGATCCTGAGCCATTGGTAGATGCTATAAAAACAGCTAAAGATATTATTGCTAATGATGAAGTTTTATTCGGTATCTGTTTAGGGCACCAAGTTATAGCTTTAGCTAATGAGATATCTACATATAAAATGCATAATGGTCATAGAGGTATTAATCACCCTGTTATGAATCTTTTAACTGGTAAAGGAGAAATTACTTCTCAGAACCATGGCTTTGCTATCAATAGAGAAGAGGCTGAAGCGAATAAAAACATTGAGATTACTCATGTACATCTTAATGATAAGACGGTTGCGGGCATCAAAATGAAAAATAAAAAGGTTTTTTCTGTTCAATACCATCCAGAAGCTAGTCCTGGGCCACATGATGCTGAATATTTATTTGATCAATTTTTTGAGATGATTAAAGTTAAGGTTAACTAAAACGTTATAGTTTAAATAAAGGTTATTTGTCACAGTTTTTAGGGTATTGAGAGTGTTTTCTAACACCTTACTTTTGTATCTTTGCTGTGTTTTCAATATAAAAAAATAAAATATATGAGTATCATAATTAGTGTTCATGCAAGACAGATTTTAGATTCAAGAGGAAACCCTACTATTGAGGTAGATGTTTTTACTGAAAATGGTATAATGGGAAGAGCTGCAGTTCCTTCCGGAGCATCTACTGGTGAGCATGAGGCTGTAGAACTTCGTGATGGCGGTAAAGCTTTTATGGGTAAAGGAGTAACAAAAGCTATTGCTAATGTTAATACTGATATTGCTGAAGAAATAATTGGTATGTCTGTTTTTGAGCAAAATCTTATTGATCAAACAATGATTGATTTAGATGGAACTCCTAATAAATCAAAATTAGGAGCTAACGCAATTTTAGGTGTTTCTTTGGCTGTAGCAAAAGCTGCTGCTGAAGAGTTAGGAATGCCTTTATATAGATATATTGGTGGGGTAAGCGCTAATACACTTCCAGTACCAATGATGAATATTATCAATGGAGGTTCGCATTCAGATGCTCCTATTGCTTTTCAGGAATTTATGGTAATGCCTGTGAAGGCAGAAAGCTTTTCTCATGCAATGCAAATGGGAACTGAAATTTTCCATAACCTTAAGAAAGTTTTACATGATAGAGGTTTAAGTACAGCAGTTGGTGATGAAGGTGGTTTTGCTCCTAATTTAGCGGGTGGTACTGAAGATGCTTTAGATACCATCGCTAAAGCAGTAGATCAAGCTGGGTACAAATTAGGCGATGATGTAATGATTGCTTTAGATTGTGCTGCTGCAGAATTCTATGTTAACGGTAAATATGACTATACAAAATTTGAAGGCGATAAAGGAGTAATTAGAACTTCTGAAGAGCAAGCGCAATACTTAGCAGATCTAGCGGCTAAATATCCTATTATATCTATTGAAGATGGAATGGATGAAAACGATTGGGATGGTTGGAAATCTTTAACGGACAAAATTGGTGATAAAGTTCAATTAGTTGGTGATGATTTATTTGTAACTAATGTTGAGCGTCTTTCTAAAGGAATAGAAAACGGTATCGCTAATTCTATTTTAATTAAAGTAAACCAGATTGGTACCTTAACAGAAACTATTTCTGCTGTTAATATGGCTAAAAATGCAGGATATACTTCTGTAATGTCTCACCGTTCTGGAGAAACAGAAGATAATACTATTGCAGATTTAGCAGTAGCATTAAATACTGGTCAAATTAAGACGGGTTCTGCTTCAAGATCTGACCGTATGGCTAAATACAATCAATTATTAAGAATAGAAGAGGAATTAGGCAGCGTAGCCTATTATCCAAAGGAGAAAGCTTTCAAGATAAAGCAATAATTTTACTGTTATTTAAAAGCCTTTCTAATTTAGAAAGGCTTTTTTTTTGAGAAAAATTTATTCTATCAATTATTTTAGGAATTAAATAATTATCTTGAACGTAGATTATAATACAATACCCTCCTAAATGAATAACTTTCTTTTTGTTGCCGCAGAAAATGATGCTATACCTAAATGTAAAGCTGGGGGAATGGGTGATGTCGTCAGAGATGTTCCACGCCAAATCTCAATGAGAGGTGATGCTGCCCATGTTGTAGTTCCTGCGTATTCTAGACTCCATGAGAATGGTGAGTTTCTTATGAACTTAAACTTTCAATTAAGAGATCAAACGTATACTGCAGAACTCTATAAAGTGCAGCCTAAAAAAGAATTTGAGAATTTATCTCATTATGTTATTCATCATCCGGAAATACAACCTGGTGATATTGCTCACATTTATCATAATGATCCAACAGAACCTTTTTATAATGATGCAGTAAAATATTTTATTTTTTGTACCGCTGTGGCAGAAGCAGTGAATCAGAATGCATTTGGTCATTTAGATATTGTTCATTTACATGATTGGCATTCAAGTTTGCTTTTATTTTTAAGAAAGTACCATCCAGCATTCGAAAAATTAAAACAATTACGTTTTGTGTATACGATTCATAATTTAGCTATTCAAGGTATTCGTCCGTTTGGAGGTAATTATTCATCTATTCATAATTTCTTTCCAGAAATTTCTATTGATTATGATAACTTAAGAGATTATCGTTATCACGACTGTATTAATTTAATGGCCGTAGGTGTTCGTCTTGCAGATGCTGTTCATACGGTTTCTCCATCGTATAAAGAAGATATTTTATTACCGAGTAACCCGCCAGATTTTATAGGAGGAGAAAGCTTGGAGATAGACTTGCAAAATGCAGACCGGGAAGGAAGATTGTTTGGTATACTAAACGGTTCCAACTATAATAATATTCGCTCTGTAGAAAAAGGTAGATTGTATCGCAATATCATTAGAGCATTATTTGGATGGTTACAAGAGGAATCAAAACAATACAAATATGATTTCCTAGCGCATACTGGTGAAAAAATAATGGATTATGTAGAGAAAAAACCCGCCTTTATCGTTTCAAGCGTAGCAAGGTTAACAGAGCAGAAGTTTTATTACATTAAGCATTCTCCTGAGGCTTTTGTAGCCATATTAGATAAGCTAGAAAAAGTTAATGGTGTCTTTATGTTATTAGGTACAGGAGCGCCAGAATACGAGGAGATGTTTAGAGAGATAAGTTATAAGCATAAAAATTTTATTTTCACGAATGGGCAATCAGAAGATTTGATAGATAGTATTTATTTGGAATCAGATTTATATTTTATGCCTAGTCTTTTTGAACCCTGCGGGATAAGTCAAATGTTAGCTATGCGAAATGGGCATCCTTGTTTAGTTCATTACACAGGAGGTTTAAAAGATACGGTTAAACATCTAAAAACAGGCTTTACTTTTGATGGCAAAACTACCGATGATAAGATAAAAAATATGGTAGATTCTTTTGATTTGGTTTTAGATATTTTTCTAAATGACAAACCGCAATGGAATAAAATTAAATTAAGTGCAAAAAAAGAACGCTTTACTTGGGAGAAAAGTGTAGATGAGTATTATAAATTTCTTTATGCTATAACGATATAGTAGACTTTTGTTGCTATTTATTGAAAATAATCAAAAGAAATCTTCATTTGTTAATAATACAATAAATGATTTTTTTTGAATTGTTAATGGCACGTCTTTTTCTTAAATTTACGGAGTACTAAAAGTTAAAAAAACACATGTCAGACAAAGCTATATTAGAATACCAAGGGAATAAATTTGAATTCCCAGTAATTAAAGGTACAGAGAATGAATTAGCAATAGATATTAAAAGTTTAAGAGCATCAACTGGAATGATTACTATTGATCCAGGGTATAAAAATACGGGCTCTTGTGAAAGTGCTATAACATTCTTAGATGGTGAAAAAGGAATATTGCGTTACCGAGGATATTCAATAGAAGAATTGGCTGAAAAAGCAGACTTTTTAGAAGTTGCTTATTTGTTAATTTTTGGAGAACTTCCTAATAGCGAAGAACTAGAGAAATTTCATTCAGATATTAAATCTGAATCTCATGTAGATGAGGAAATGAAAAAAATCTTAGATGGTTTTCCTAAGTCGGCTCATCCAATGGGTGTATTGTCTTCTTTAACAAGTGCATTGATTGCTTTTAATCCAACTTCTGTAAATGTAAGTTCAGAAAAAGAAATGTATTGGGCAATTGTACGTATCATGGCAAAATTTCCGGTATTAGTTGCTTGGACGTTACGTAAGAAAAAAGGCTTGCCTTTAGATTACGGCGATGATTCTTTAGGGTACGTAGAGAATATTCATAAAATGATGTTCAAGAAACCGAACCAAGAATATAAAAAAGACAAAACTATAATTGATGCATTAGATAAACTTCTAATTTTACATGCAGATCACGAACAAAACTGTTCTACATCTACGGTACGTATAGTTGGTTCTTCTCATGCAGGTTTATTTGCTTCTTTATCTGCTGGTATTTCTGCATTATGGGGACCCCTTCATGGTGGTGCTAACCAAGCTGTTTTGGAAATGTTAGAAGCCATTGAAGCTGATGGTGGTGATACTAAAAAGTACATGGCTAAAGCTAAGGATAAAGAAGATTCATTTAGATTAATGGGCTTTGGACATAGAGTATATAAAAACTTTGATCCTCGTGCAAAAATTATCAAGAAATCTGCTGATGAAGTTTTAGGTGCTTTAGGTATTGAAGATCCAATTTTATCTATTGCGCAAGGATTAGAGAAAGAAGCATTAGAAGATCAATATTTTGTTGATAGAAAATTATATCCAAACGTAGATTTTTACTCAGGAATTATTTACAGAGCTTTAGGCATCCCAACAGAAATGTTTACAGTAATGTTTGCATTAGGAAGACTTCCAGGTTGGATCGCTCAATGGAGAGAAATGAGATTAAATGGTGAGCCAATTGGTCGTCCTAGACAAGTTTATGTTGGTGAAAACTTAAGATCTTTTATCCCTGTAGAAAAAAGATAAATATTTTATCAAATTATAATTTAAACTGCCTTTTTGTTTTTTGCAAAAAGGCAGTTTTTTTATTATTAGATTCTTATTTTTACGCTCAATAATTACTAATTATTCATTTTATATTATTTTATGCTTGATTTGAACATTAAGGATGAGACGTCAAAACTTTTAGCAGTTATTTTAGGAACTGCTAAAAGTTGTGGGCCTACTCCAAAACCAGAAGAAGCTTACGATCCAAAATCCTTAGAACATATTCTTGCAGGAACCTATCCTGTTGAAGCTGATATGGTATTAGAAATGGATGCTTTTGAAAAAGTATTAAATAAGTATGATGTACAGATATTTAGGCCGAAAATACTTAAGGATTGCAATCAGATATTTTCAAGAGATATAGCTTTTGTTATTGATGATTTCTTTTTTAAAGCAAATATACTTCCAGATAGAGAAGAAGAGTATTTAGCAATTGGTGACGTCATTTCGCAAATAGCTCCGGATAAGGTAATTATTCTTCCAGAAGAGGCCCATATAGAAGGTGGTGATGTAATGCCATGGAATGAGTATATATTTATAGGAACATATACTGCAGAAAACTATTCACATCATATCACCGCAAGAACTAATAAAATTGCGGTGGAGTATATTAAAAGTTTTTTTCCAAATAAAAAGATTAAATCCTTTGAGCTTAGAAAATCAACCAATGCACGTGAAAATGCATTGCATTTAGATTGTTGTTTTCAGCCTATTGGAAATAATAAAGCCATCTTACATAAAAATGGTTTTCTAGTTGAAGAAGAGTACCAGTGGTTGGTAGCTTATTTTGGAAAAGAAAACGTTTTTGAAATAACAAGTGATGAAATGTATACGATGTTTAGTAATGTTTTTTCAATTTCTCAAGAAGTAGTAGTTTCAGAAAAAAGTTTCACGCGTTTGAATACTTGGTTAAGGGTAAAAGGTTTTGTGGTAGAGGAAATTCCTTATGCTGAAATTTCTAAACAAGAAGGTTTGTTGCGCTGTAGTACAATGCCGTTAATTAGAGCGTAAAATTCTCTGGAAGTTAATAACGAATTGATATAAAAGTATAATTTTACTCAAAAAAAATAAAGCAGTTTTATGCAAGTTACCAATACTATTTTAATGATAAGACCAGTTGCTTTTCGTATGAACGAACAGACGGCTGTAAATAATTTTTTTCAAGAAGATCTTGATCTTAAAAATGTTGAAATTAATAAAAAAGCACAAGTAGAATTTGATGCTTTTGTAACTGTGCTAAAAGAAAAAGGAGTACATGTAATTGTTGTTGATGATACGCTAAGTCCGGATACTCCAGATTCTATTTTCCCAAACAATTGGGTGTCTTTCCATAAAGAAGGTATTGTTGGTTTGTATCCAATGTTTGCTGAAAATAGAAGAAATGAGCGTCGTGAAGATATATTAGATATTTTAGAAGAAGAAGGTTTTGAAATAAAAGATGTTGTTGATTTTACTTCAGCCGAAGAGGATGATTTCTTTTTAGAAGGAACAGGAAGCATATGTTTAGATAGATTAAATAAAAAAGCCTATTGTGCATTGTCAGACAGAGCAGATGAGGAATTGTTTATTGAATTCTGTGAAGATTTTGATTATTTCCCAGTAATTTTTACGGCAAACCAAACCGTAGATGGGAAACGTATGCCAATTTACCATACTAACGTAATGATGGCATTAGCAGAAACATTTGCTATTATTTGTACAGATACTATTGATGATAAAAAAGAGCGCAAAATTGTTTTAGATCATTTGCATAATGATGGAAAAGAAATCATTAGAATTACCGAAAAGCAGATGCATCAATTTGCAGGAAATATGCTGCAGGTTTTGGGAGCAGATGATAAGCGCTATTTAGTAATGAGTTCTGCCGCATATGCTAGTTTAACTCCTGATCAACTAAAAGCTATTGCTGTACATTGTGAAATTATACATAGTTCATTAGATACGATTGAAACTTGTGGAGGTGGTAGTGCACGCTGTATGATGGCAGAGGTATTTTTACCTAAAAAATAAAGATCACTTTTTTTTCAAAACATCTTTTATAAATACCCAAGCCATGAATATGCTGAAAAATGCAAATGGTAATGAGGTTATTATTAGTAGTTTTTGAACTGTAGTTAAGACATCTATTTCAGGTTTTACATCACCTAATACTAATAAAGCTACAGTGGCAATCAGAATAATTACAGACCATAACATTCTGTGTTTTTTACTCGGGTTCTTTTTGCCACTATCTGTAAACATGCTTAGAACAAAAATAGCTGAATCTACAGAGGTAACTAAAAAGCTAGCCAATAGAAAGAGCGTTACTAAATTCAAAACAAAAGCCATCGGATAGTGCTCAAAGAATACGAAAATAGACGAAAACACATTTCCGAATTCATTATGGTAACTCCCCCAAACTTCTACGAGCTGGTAGGCTGAAGTACCGAATACAGAGAACCAGAAAAATGTTCCTAGAGTTGGTATAATCAATACGCCTAATAATAGCTGTTTTAGCGTTCTTCCTTTAGATATTCTTGCAATGAATATCCCTGTAAATGGTGCCCATGCAAGCCAAAAAGCCCAATAATAAAATGTCCAATCAGATAAGAAATCCATTCCTGGATTGTAGCTCCCATAGGCCAAACTCATAGGAATGAAATCTACAATGTAGTAATAGGTAGCCTTCAAAAAATTAGTCGTGATTAATTGAATGTCACTAAATATAAACGTAAATAAGAGCAGGCTTAATGCAATTAATATATTCAGTTTCGATATAATTTTTATGCCTTTATTTACTCCCATCCAAGCACTATAAGCTGCTACAATTAAAATTATAGTAGTGAGAGCTATTGTTAAGCCTAAACTAAATTCGCCTTTAAATACATGATTAATGCCGCCCTTTATTTGTGTGGTGCCCAAGCCAATTGCAGCTATTAATCCAAATATTGTAGTGAGTATGGTAAGAACATCAATGCCGTATAATAGGCGCTTGTTGGGTAGTGTATTAGAAACGGTTTCACTGATTAAAATTTTTTTCTTTCGAACAAATAACGTGTGAGCAATAACCATAGCAAATAACCCATAAAAGGCCCACGCTGTAAAACCCCATTGGTAAAACGTAAATTCTAAGGCGAGAATTTCTGGTGCTAAATCCGAGGAAAAAGGCGGATTCTGTTGCATGTAAATTGGTTCCTGTACTGCTCTCAATAGTATACCAGCCCCCATTCCTGCGCTATACAACATAGCAACCCAAGACCATAAAGAATACTCAGGCTTTGAGTTTGTTTTGCCTAACTTTAATTTACCTATAGGAGAAAATGCTATTACAAGTAAAAATAGCACGCAGGCTAACCCTAAATATAAGTAGAAGTAGCCAAAATAGGTGCGCACCCAAAGGGATAAGTCACTAATAATAGCGTAAGTCGCTTCCGTAGTAAAAAAAGCTACTAAAGATAAAATTAAGAGAATACCAACAGATACTATTAGTAATGAATTTTTAAAAAGTGCTTTCAATTTCAAATGTGCTATTATTTTTTTGTGGCTATTCCTCGAAGCATTCCTCCAAAAATAAAAAAGTGAAAGGGTAAAACACTATACCAATAGAGCCTACCTCGAAGTCCACGAGGTCTAAAAGTAGCTGTTTGATGTAATACATTATTTTGGTCAATTTCGAATTCTAACCAAGCCTCACCTGGTAAGCGCATTTCAGCAAATAGGAGCAAACGTTTATTCTTTTTATCAGCTAGCAACACACGCCAGAAATCAAGGGCGTCACCCGTATAAATCCTGTCTGGATGTGTTCTTCCGCGTCTTAGTCCTACGCCACCAGAAAGTTTGTCCATGAAACCTCTTGTTTTCCACAACCAATTTGCGTAATACCAGCCTGTTTCTCCACCTATTTTCCAAATGTTTTGAAGTGCTAATTCAGGATTATCAATTTTCATTGATTTTTTATCTGTAAGCACGCCATATTTAGGTACCTGAATGTATTTTTCTAAATTCTTTCTAAAACGGCCACTCACCATACTATCTTTCCAACTACTCACTACTAAATTTTGTTCAATTTTTTTGAATGCCATATCAATAGCCTCACGATAAGAGAATGGGGTTATGTGCAGGATGTCTTGTAAGCGTTGATCTTTAGCGACAACCTCCATTTTCATACTGTCCACAAGGTTTATGGCAAGCTTATATGACGTAGAAGTGACAAAATATAACCAATAAGAAGATAGTTTAGGGGTCATGATAGGTACTGTTACAATCCAGTTTTTAAAACCACGGGCTGTTGCATATTGATGCAGCATTTCTTTGTATGTTAATATATTGGGACCAGCAATATCGAAAGAATCGTTATATGTTTCTGTATGTCCAATTACCCCCGTTAAATAAGAAATTACATCTCTGATGGCGATAGGTTGTGTTTTTGTAAGTACCCATTTTGGAGTAATCATAAAGGGTAATTTCTCACATAAATCCCGTATAATTTCAAAAGAAGAACTTCCAGAACCCACAATAATTCCAGCTCTAAGAACAGTAAGGTTAAAGCCGCCTTGGTATAGAATGTCTTCAACATTCTTACGAGAACTTAAATGTTTAGATAGCTCTTTGTCATTGACAATGCCGCTTAAGTAAATAACTTGTTGCACATTTGTTTCTGCCATATAGGCGTTAAAATTGTGAGCGGTTATTGCTTCTTGTTTATCAAAGTCCTGAATAGAAGAACTCATAGAGTGTATTAAAAAATAAGCAATATCAATATCTAAGGGAATTTTACCAGAAGAAAAATCCTTTAATAAATCTAATTCTATAACTTCAATTTGAGCTCTAGTTTCTTTATCTATGGATAGGCGACTTTCGTCTCTAACGGCACAAACAACTTCGTGACCTAACTCCAGCAGCTGTGGTAATAATCGCATGCCAATATAGCCATTTGCACCTGTGAGTAGTATTTTCATAAAGATTAGGTTTAAAGATCTGTTATGGAAGTAGGTGTATTTTCGATTTTATAATCTAGAATTTTTTTAAAATAATTTTGAATTGCTTTTGTATCAGATTTGACTTTAATGAAATAGTGATCTTTGAAGATGGAATATACCGCAAAATCTCCTTTATAAATAGATAGCTTATAGTAGGGAATCACCAGTGCAAAAGTTTCTAATAAAGATCGAAACCGAACGATTATTCCTTTCGGGCGTAATTCCACATTACAAGAATTAGTATTGTTATCGAGTAGTAATAAATTACGAATCTCAATACTGGTTTCGGTAATAAATAATTTGGGTGAGCCAATGCCTTTCATAGCCCACCGTTCTTTTAATGGAAAAGGTTTGCCTACTAAATCATCTACTTTACGGGTAACCTCTTTGTTATTGTACGATACATTAACAAGCATAGGTTATAATTTTCTATTTACGGGTACTTTTTTGCCGTCAACACGTTGTGCTAAATATTGTACTTTTTTACCAGAACCGTCTTTGTCATTACAAAACGATTGTACTAAATCATTAAAAAAAGAGGCTAATGATGTAGCTATTTTCCTTATGCTAGGAGAATCAATCTGCGCAAATACTTTTTGAAAATCTATCATGATGTAATATTTCTTATAAAGTTAAGCTATTACGAGTGGTTTAAATCTTAATATACTATTAAAAGGACAAAAAATGTTTAGTTTTGCAAATTGATAAGTCGAATAATCATGAATATCCAGAACGTATTAGAAACCAAGGTAAAAGAAGCGGTTTCAACATTATTTAAAGCAGAATTACCATCGGTAGAATTTCAGCCAACACGTAGAGATTTTGAAGGAGATATCACCATTGTTGTATTTCCAATGCTACGAGTTGTTAAAGGTAATCCCGTACAAATTGGTAACGAAATAGGGGCTTATTTGGTACAAGAGGTTGCAGAAGTTTCTGGGTTTAATGTCATCAAAGGTTTTTTAAACTTAGTGATTACTGATGCTCACTATTTAGCAGATTTTAAGACGATTGCTGCTAATACCACTTTTGGATTTGTAGAACAAGATGCCTCAAATGCGGTAATGGTAGAATATTCTTCACCAAACACGAACAAGCCTCTGCATTTAGGGCACGTAAGAAATAATTTATTAGGATATGCTGTGGCTGAAATATTAAAGGCCTCAGGAAAGAAAGTGTATAAAACCCAAATTATTAATGACCGAGGAATTCATATCTGTAAAAGTATGTTGGCTTGGCAGAAGTTTGGAAAAGGGGAAACTCCTGAGAGTACAGGTTTAAAAGGTGATAAATTGGTAGGTAATTACTATGTAGCTTTTGATAAAGCATACAAAGTAGAAATTGCCGATTTAGTTGCTGGTGGTTTAGCAAAAGAAGCGGCAGAAAAGCAAGCGCCTATACTGTTAGAAGCAAAACAAATGCTTTTAAAATGGGAAGCTGGCGATGAAGAAGTGGTTTCGCTTTGGAAAACAATGAACCAATGGGTTTACAAGGGGTTTGCCGTTACGTATAAGAATTTAGGCGTAGACTTTGATACGTTGTATTACGAGAGTGATACTTATTTATTAGGGAAAGATGTTGTAGCAGAAGGTTTAAAAACGGGTGTTTTCTTTAAAAAAGAAGATGGTAGCGTTTGGATAGATTTAACAGACGAAGGTCTTGATGAAAAAATTGTCTTGCGTTCTGATGGTACAGCAGTGTATATGACTCAAGATATTGGTACGGCTATACAACGCGTTAAGGATAATCCAGATGTGAGTGGTATGGTGTATACGGTAGGGAATGAGCAAGATTATCATTTTAAAGTATTGTTTTTAATCTTAAAGAAATTAGGGTTCTCATGGTCTAAAAATCTATTCCATTTAAGTTATGGGATGGTAGATTTACCAAGTGGGAAAATGAAGAGTAGAGAAGGTACTGTTGTTGATGCAGATGATCTTATGCAAGAGATGACAACTACTGCCGGCGAAATATCTCAAGAATTAGGGAAGCTAGAAGACTATTCTGATGCTGAAAAGCAAGATTTATATAAAATGATAGGCTTAGGTGCTTTAAAATATTATATTTTAAAAGTAGATCCTAAAAAGCGAATTCTGTTTGATCCTGAAGAGTCTGTAGATTTTCAAGGAAATACGGGTCCTTTTATACAGTATACTTACGCTAGAATTCAATCTATTTTACGTAAAGCAGAAGAATTAAGTTTGAACGGTTTTGCAGGATTAACAACACTTCATGAAAAGGAGAAAGAATTGATAAAACAATTACAAGGTTATCCTGAAGCTATTCAATTAGCAGCCGCTAATTATAGTCCGGCACTGGTGGCTAATTATACGTATGACTTGGTAAAAGAGTTTAACTCATTCTACCAAAATGTATCTATCTTAGGAGAGGAAGAGGAACATAAAAAAGCATTTAGAATACAGTTGTCTAAAAAGGTGAGTGAGGTTATTCAATCTTCATTTAAGTTATTAGGAATAGAAGTTCCTGAGCGCATGTAATTTATATTGAGAAATATGTGGATCCCTGTTCTGGTTATCATTGCAATGGCCACATATTTCTTATATATTATTAGGTATGCATACCGGCTTTATTTTTCAAGATTAGAGCCGCTTACCATTTCTGAAAAGAAAATTATTCTCAATAATTTTCCAGTTTACAAAAAACTATCCTATCAGCAAAAGCAGAAATTTGAATATCGTTTGCTCCGATTTAGAAGAGATAAGGAATTTATTTTTCATGGATTAACACCGCGCCAAGAAGATATGGCGTTGCTGTTAAGTGCCACAGCCACAATTTTAACTTTAGGTTTAAAAAGATATAAAATTCCTGCAATAGAGCGCTTAATTATTTATCCAAATCAATATTTTTCTAAACTAAACCGTCAGAACCATATAGGAGAATATAACCCGGGATTAAAAACTATTGTTTTTTCTGCAGCACACGTAAAACAAGGTTTTGAAATTCCTAACGACAATAAAAATTTAGGGGTTCATGAGTTTGCACATGCCTTAAGTTTTAATGCTACTTTAGAACGAAATTTTGAAAACAGAAATTTTCGTAAACATATGGATTTGTTAAGTGCTGTATATGATTCCGTACTATTTCAACAGAAATTTGAAGAGAGCTCATATTTTAGAGCCTATAGCAAAGCAAATATTCAAGAATTTTTTGCCGTTGCTGTAGAAAATTATGTAGAAACACCTTTAGAATTTAGACAAGAATTTCCTGAAATTTATTTGATCTTAAGAAAGATGTTGAATTTTGATTTTCATAAGCCTTTTGAAGTGTAGTTAAAAGAACATTCGAAAGCTAAAGTTTGGGGTAATCCCTAACGAAACACTTTCGATGGTTTCTATTTCCTCTTGGTCATTTAATCGGTAGTATCTATTCAGGATGTTGTTATGGTCTAGAACATTTAAAAGTGATGCGCCAACGGATGCTTTTATATTTTGGCTGACTTTGAAATCATAAATAGCGGATGCATCTACTCTTAGATATTCTGGTAATCTACTGTTGTTAGCGTCTTCGTAATTTATAGTGCTCGGAAAAACAAAGGTATTTATAGGGTTGCCGCCTTCTTGTGGCTTCGTATACGGCCTTCCTGTTCTGTAATTAAGACCAAGGCCTAATTTTAGATTCTGATAGGTATAGGTGCTTGCAAAAGTGATCGTGTGTCTAATGTCTAAATTATTAGGAAATGTAGTGGGACTTAATAAATCAAATGTATAATCATTTTTATTATACGTATAGGTCAACCAGTTACTAAGGTTTTTTGTCTTTTGGTTAATTAAAAATTCAAATCCCCTAGCGGCATATTCCCCAATTTCTCCATTAAATTGATCTTCATTCTGAAAACCTTGTGTGGTAGTGCTAATGCCATTTACATATTTATAAAATCCTTCTAAGCCAATATAGATTTTGTTTTTGTCATAATTTAAACCCAGGGAAACTTGTTTACTTCGGGTGATTGGTAATTCTTCTTCATTCGCCAAAACCCATCTTCGTTTTTCAATTCCTAAAAAATTTTGTTTCAAATCAATGACTTGGTTGGTGGTTTGGTTTTTAAATTCGCCTTGTAATTCTACCTTAAAATCTCGAGTTAATCTATAGTTTAGATTTAATCGAGGTTCTAGAATAAGTTTTTCAAAAGTTGCTAGATTTTTAATATAATTTGCGCGTATACCTGCTCTAACCCATAGTTTTTCATTTTTAGAGGTGTAGGTAAGTTCTGAAAATAAGGCATGCGTTCTAAGAACACCTTTTATATTACTGCGGAATGGGGGTTGGGTTACATTCGTAAAATTTATAATGCCTACTTCCTTAAATTCATACCCGTTTTTCCAAGCTAACTGTTCAGAAAAATGGTAATTAGATGTTAATTGAATGGCAGTTTCCAATACTTCGTTATTTTGAAGTAACTGTTGCTTGTTTTCTGTAGTGAAATTTTCAGAATCTAAATGGTAGGAGGTGTAATAGGCATTTATTTGTGTGGAGAAATTAGCATTCCATGTGCTCTCTAAATAACCACCAATCGAAAAATTAGTTTGCATTAATTTACTGTTGGTCTTTTCTGCAGTGTCCGTATTTAAAGCGGTATATGCTAATAAATTATTGATGGCAATAAAACTTACACGTGCCTTATGTTTCTCTGAAATATCATATAATAGTTTGCCTGTAAAATCATAAAAATAGAAATCTTCGCTTCTAGCTAAATTTTCTTGTTCAGGTTCGTTGCCTTTAATTTCAGTATCCTGAAAAGCTCTATCGTAAAATTGGTTGTACGTAGGAGTGTTTAAAAAATCAGTGATAGAACGTCTTCCTGAAAATTGAAATGCTAGATTTTCTTTAAGAGGAATTTGGCCATACACATCACCACTCAATAAATTAATTCCTGCGCCACCATATAAATTATTAGTAATGGTATTCTTTGTACGCATATCTAAAATACTACTTACACCGTCTCCAAAAGCAGCACTTGAGCCATTCTTTATCAGCGTTACTTTATCTGTGAGGTAGGGGTTGAATGCAGATATTAAGCCAAAGAAGTGTCCAGATTGATACATTTTTATACCCTCCCAGAGTATTAAGTTTTGGTCATTGGTACCACCACGAACATTAATATCAGAAACGGTTTCGTCTATACTTTTTATTCCGGGTAGCGCTTGTACGGTTTGCAAAACATCAGGCTCTATTAAACCAGGGAGAATCCCAAAATCGTCCGTATTTAGAACAATACTGGCATCATCTTGCTTTTCTAAGCCAGTGGTTAAAAATTTATAAATGATGACCTCTTCTAACTGTTGTATATTTTGAGCCATTAAAAGGGTCTTACAAGTTTTACCGTCTTGTAGTTCTTCTGCCTTAACGAATAAGGGTTTAAAGCCAATATGTCTAATTTCTATGGTAGATTTTCTCGGAACATTATTCAAATAAAAACTACCTGTATCATCTGTAATGGTAGTTAAGTTTTGTTCTAATACTTTAATGCTTGCATTGTGCAGCGTGTTCTGTTCAAAATTATCTAAAACTTTAGCGCAAATAGAAAGCATACTTTTAGAAATAGTATAGTATCGGGCATCTATTTTTTTTAAATCTAAAGGTGTTTCTGTTTCAATGTAGTGAATGGCAGCCTCCAGCTCATTAAATTCTTGAGAAAGAATTAAAATGCTATTAATGGAATTATCTGCGAATGAAAATTTCACTGAAAAAGTTTCTTCTATTTGATTTAAATATGCTCTAAGTGAAACCCGTGCAGTTTTATTTTCCTGCCCTATACTGCTTAAGGAAGAGAAGAATAAAATTGCAATTAAAAATATAGTTATAATACTACTCTGCGTTTTTGGCATGTAAAATCACTTTATTCCCCTCTACTGTATACGATATGTTATTTGGAACACAGATACTCTTCAACGCCGAATTTATATTTTTGTTGGTGAACGTTCCTGTAAATAAGGTGTTCGTGTTTATAGTCTTGGTTTCAATAGTAACATTGTATTGACGCTCTAGCTCTGCTAAAACAAAGTTTAATGGGATACTGGTAAAAGCACTTTCATTAGTGATCCATGAAGGTTGGTCTGTTTTTGGTGCTTCCGTAGAAACGATTTCATCATTTAAAACTAAGAATGAAGTTCCTGCAGGTAATTTCAAAGTATTGTTTTTGTAAGTAACGCTAACTAAACCTTCAAAACAGGTGACTTCAAAATAGTTAGGTCTATTCGCTACATTAAATTGTGTTCCTAAAACTTGAACAATTCCAGAAGACGTTTGTACTGTAAATTTTTTCCCCTTAGCAACCTTAAAATAAGCTTCCCCGTTAAGTTCAAGGAGGCGTTTTTTACTCCAGTTCTTTTTGTTATACTCAATTTCTGATTCAGCATTTAAAACAACCTCAGAAGCATCAGGTAATATTACTATTTCTGTTTGTGCTAAATCTGTTTTTATATGTTCATCAGAATTAATAAAAAAGTATGCAGTAGTTATAAATAGTGCGGCCACGGCTGCGACCCGCATTAATTTTTTAAATGGATTTAATTTTAGGACTTTCCCTTTTGGAGTAGTACGTTTATTTTTGCTGTCAGTAAGCGCTTTGTCTATATCAAATTCAGGAGCTTCTAATGTTGCAGAAACAGCAGCAATTTTTTGATATGAAGCGTACGCATCAGACTTTTTAAAAGTCTCGAGTTCCGCTTCGGTTAATTCGTTGTTAAGCCATTTGGCTAGGTAATTCTCTTGCATAATTTATGCTTTATATTCTTATAACAATTAGTTAGGTAAAAACCCTACTTTAAATTTACTGGTTTTATTTTCCATCAACCATCAACCATCAACCATCAACCATCAACCAATTTATATGCCGTCAATTTTTTCACGTAATGTTTTTAACGCTAAATGCATTCTTTTTTCAATAGCTTTAATGCTAACTCCTTCCATTTCGGCAATCTCTTTATATTTTTTTCCGTCAATTCTATTTAATAGAAAAGTGGTACGCTGGTTTTCGGGTAAATCAGACAAAGCAGTTTCTAATTTTTTCTTAAATTCTTTTTCTTCAAGAATAAAATCTGGAGTTTCGTGAGATACGTCAAGCGTTTCTTTTGCATATTTCAAGCGAACTTTTTCGGCCTTAATCACGTTCAAATACAAATTGTTTGCAACGGTATATACAAACGATTTAGCTTTCTCTGCAGAAACTTTAGCGCAGTTCTCCCAAAGTTTTATAAAAGCTTCTTGTACAACATCATAGGCTTTCTCTTCATTTCCATATTTATAATATATATAGTTAAAAACCGTTTTAGAATTGGCTTTAAATAATACATTGTAAACTTCTTCCTCACAAACATTTTGTTCCGGTGTATCCATTAATCAATTATCAAAAAGTATTTTCCAAAGGTATTTTAAAAATAATTAAAAGGTATGGTAGGGTTTTGTAGAAGTGAGTTGTTATAGAGCTATAAAACAAAAAAATAAACCAAATTATTATGAAAAATGTTTTCGCAAAATTTATGTTCGCAGCCCTACTTATGGGAACATTTACTTTAACCTCTTGTCAAAAAGAGTTTGAGGAATTACCAGACAATAATGATAGTAATGCAATAGAGGCTTCTTCTGCTACAGCTACGTTAATTAAAAATACATCTTCAGAGGAGGGTCAAAATAATAGTATAGAATGTATAGACTTTGTGTATCCTATAGATTTATTCAGTTTTAATATCAACCTAGAAATTACAAACACAGTTACTGTAAATAATGATACTGAACTAAGGTTGTTTTTTACAGGTTTAGGAGACAATGATGTTGTTGGAATAGATTTTCCTATTACTTTAGAAAAGTACGATGGTACTAAAATTACTATAAATAGTAATGCCGAGCTAGTTACGGCTTTAGAGGCAGCAAAAGATTCTTGTGATTCTAACCAAAATGAACTATGTAGTGATGAAGATATAAATGAAGCTTTATTAGGACAGTGTAAATTTAAAATTACAAACTTAGATGGTTCTTTCTTTGAGGAGTTATATGTAGATTTTTCAGGTAATAATATTCACGTTTACAATGCTAATACGACAGTAGTAGATGAAGGGAACTGGTCTTTACAAAATGGAACGTTACAAATGAATAATTTAAGCGCTACTTTAGCTAACTACGAAGGAGAATGGAAAGTTATTGACTGTGGAGATGGGTTATTTAAATTGAAAAAAGGAGAAGAAACTATTGTTTTAACTAAAAGCTGTGAGGCAACAGCTGGTTCTAATGATGAGGTGGCAAGCTTACTTAAGGAGTGTGTTTGGAGCTTTACAGATGCTAATGATACTTTTATTGGCGTAGTAAATCTTAAATTTCTTCAAGGGGGAGAAGTTAAGTTTGTTGATGAAAATGGAGGTTTAAGTGTCACTGACCGTTATACATCTTGGGAAATTGATGCTGGTGCAATTATTTTTTACAATGCCAACCAAGAGTTAATTTCTGAAAGATGGAAAATTACTCAGTATTCAGAGACTGAAATTTCTTTAGATATTTATAACAATACAGAATTAGAATATCAAAATGTATTAAAAAGAGATTGTAATGAATCTGCTGCTGCTTGCAGTGATGCAGATATAAACGATGCATTATTAGGACAGTGTAAATTTAAAATTACAAATGTAGACGGTACTTTCTCTGAAGAATTATTAATAGATTTTTCTAATAATAACATACACGTTTATGATGCTAATAATACAGTTGTAGAAGAAGGTAACTGGTCTTTACAAAGTGGAACATTATCATTTAACAATTTAAGTATGACTCTGGCAAACTACGGAGGAGAATGGAAAGTGATAGAATGTGCTGATGGTTTATTTAAGTTAGAAAAAGGAGAAGAAACACTTCTTTTGACGAAAAAATGTGATTAAGAACTTAGGTTTCAGATTTGAATAAGGGCAGCTGTAAAAAAGCTGCCTTTTTTTTGTGCATATATTTTTGCAATCTAACTTCAGACTTCCCATTGTTATTATTAAATTTGCAACACTTGATAATTAAGGTAATACTATGTTTGATAATTTAAGCGAAAAGTTAGATAAAGCACTTCATGTTCTAAAAGGGCATGGTCAAATCACAGAAATTAATGTTGCAGAAACTTTAAAAGAGGTTCGACGAGCTTTACTAGATGCTGATGTCAATTTTAAAATAGCGAAAGAATTTACCAATACGGTAAAGGAAAAAGCTTTAGGTCAGGATGTGCTTACGGCATTACAACCAGGCCAGTTAATGGTTAAGTTGGTAAAGGATGAGCTTACTGCGTTAATGGGGGGTGATGTTGAAGGTATTAACTTATCTGGAGACCCTTCCGTAATCTTAATGTCTGGTTTGCAGGGTTCTGGTAAAACTACTTTTTCAGGGAAACTTGCGAGTTACCTGAAAACAAAAAAAACAAAAAAACCGCTATTAGTAGCTTGTGATGTCTACCGTCCTGCAGCAGTTGATCAATTACTGGTCGTGGGAGAACAAATAGGTGTTGAGGTATTTTCTGATCGAGGAAATACAGATCCTGTAGCAATCTCTAAAGCAGGTATTGCATATGCAAAGGCAAACGGTCATAACGTTGTGATTATAGATACCGCGGGTCGTTTAGCTGTAGATGAGGAGATGATGAATGAAATTGCTAATATTCATAAAGCAATTCAACCACAAGAAACCTTATTCGTAGTAGATGCAATGACTGGGCAAGATGCAGTAAATACAGCAAAAGCCTTCAATGATATCTTAAATTTTGACGGGGTTATCCTTACCAAATTAGATGGTGATACACGTGGTGGAGCCGCAATTTCTATTAAGTCTGTTGTAAATAAGCCAATTAAATTTATTGGTACGGGTGAGAAGATGGATGCTATTGATGTATTCTATCCGGCACGTATGGCAGAACGTATCTTGGGTATGGGTGATGTTGTATCCCTTGTAGAAAGAGCTCAAGAGCAGTTTGATGAAGAAGAGAGTCGTAAAATTCAAAAGAAGATTGCTAAAAATCAGTTTGGTTTTGATGACTTTTTAAGTCAGATTCAGCAAATTAAGAAAATGGGTAGCATCAAAGATCTTATGGGAATGATTCCTGGTGCAGGGAAAGCCTTAAAAGGTTTAGATATTGATGATGATGCTTTTAAACATGTAGAAGCTATCATTCATTCTATGACACCATTAGAAAGAGCTACGCCGGCAAAATTAGATGCTAGTAGAAAAAAACGTATCGCTAAAGGTAGTGGAAGATCTATTCAAGAAATAAACCAATTGCTAAAACAATTTGATCAGATGAGTAAGATGATGAAAATGATGCAAGGTGGTGGTGGCAAAAAGATGATGCAAATGATGGGTGCAATGAAAGGCATGCAATAAAAATACACAACTTAAGATAACTACTTAATAAACGAAGTAACCCATACCATGGAAATATTAGACGGGAAAAAAGTATCCAACGAAATAAAAGATGAGATTGCAATTCAGGTTGCTAAAATGCGTGAAAAAGGGGAAAAGGTACCTCATTTAGCAGCAATATTAGTGGGTAGTGATGGTGCAAGTCTAACGTATGTTGGTAGTAAAGTTAGATCTTGTGAGAAAGTTGGTTTTGAATCTACTTTGGTTAGAATGCCAAGTACAACATCAGAACTAGAGCTTTTAAATAAGATTGAAGAATTAAATAAGAATGAGGATATAGATGGGTTTATCGTACAATTGCCATTGCCTCCACAAATAGATACTCAAAAAGTTTTATTGGCTGTAGATCCAGATAAAGATGTAGATGGTTTTCATCCTATGAATTTTGGGAAAATGGCTTTAGATATGAGTACGTTTATTCCTGCAACGCCTTTCGGGATATTAGAACTTTTAGAGCGTTATAATGTAGATACTAAAGGAAAGCATACCGTAGTTATTGGTAGGAGTCATATTGTAGGGAGGCCTATGAGTATTTTAATGGGAAGAAAAGGGTGGCCAGGAAATTCTACCGTAACCTTAACACATAGTCATACGAAAAACATTACTCAAATTATTTCTCAAGCAGATATCGTGATTTCTGCATTAGGAGTTCCTAAATTCTTAAAAGCAGAAATGATTAAAGACGATGCGGTAATTATCGATGTAGGTATTACTCGTGTAGCAGATGATTCTTGTGAAAAAGGCTATTATATTACAGGCGATGTAGATTTCGAGAATGTAAGTAAAAAAGCAAGTTTTATTACTCCTGTACCAGGTGGAGTAGGTCCTATGACTATAGCAATGCTATTAAAAAATACTTTATTGGCGCGTGAACGTCATAGAAGTAGAAAATAATTGTCGCTATTTCATTTGATATTGAGGCTTTACTTTAAGTCTCAATATTTTTTTCTAACTTATAAAAATTAATGCCATATAGTCTTGAAACTTTTTTTGAAGTGTCGCGTGACTTGCTTTGTATAGCGGGGTATGATGGGTATTTAAAAAAAATAAATCCGGCATTAATTCATCTTTTAGAATATTCAAAAGAAGAATTACTTTCTAGGAAAATAAGTGATTTTATTTATGAAGAAGATCGGTTAAGGACTGCTTCAAACAGAAAAAATCTAAAAAAGAATCTTCCATTACTAAATTTTGAGAACAGGTATATAAGTAAATCTGGTAACATTATTTGGTTAGACTGGACAGCAATACCTTTGCCAGATGAGAATTTGATTTATGCTATTGCAAAAAATATTACCTACAAGAAAAAATTAGAATCTGAACGGGCAGTACACTTACTCGCTCTAGATAAGAAGAATAAAAACCTTAAGAACCTTAATTTTAAGACTTCTCATGACTTAAGATCTCCTGTTAACAACTTGCTTACTTTGTGTAATATTCTGGATTTAAATAAGATTACAGATCCTGAAACATTACAGGTGTTTAACTTGATTAAGAATTCTACAGAAGGACTTAGAGATTCTTTAAATAGTTATGTAGATTCATTAACAGAAACAGAGGAGCTAGAGTCTTCTCGAGAATTAATTTCACTTTCAGCAATTTTACACGTAGTGCAGTCTTCTATTAGCGCATTGATATTTGATTCTAGGGCCAAAATAACAACTGATTTTTCAGCTTTTGATGCCTTCTTTTTTAATAGAGATTTTATGGAGAGTATCTATTTAAATTTAATTACAAATGCCATTAAATACGCAAAGCCAGATGTTTTACCTAAAATTAATATTGCATCTAAAATTGTAGCGGGAGAGCAAATACTTGTCTTTTCTGATAATGGTTTAGGCTTTGATATGAAAGAGGTAGCGGGTAAGATTTTTAATCTTAACCAAAGATTTCATTCAACAAAAGACAGTAAAGGAGTTGGGTTGTATTTGGTGCATAGTCACATCACAGAAATGGGAGGAAAAATAGCGGTTACCAGTGCTGTAAATGAGGGTACAACGTTTACAATTACTTTTAAATAAACTTATTTAGCAAATAATTGATCCATGTCTTTAAAAGATTTAAACTCTAAAGCATTACCTGCAGGGTCTAAGAAAAACATGGTGGCTTGTTCTCCAACTAAACCTTCAAATCTTATATATGGTTCAATGATGAATTGAACACCTTTTGTTTTTAATTCTTCAGAAAAGCTTTGGAAGACATCCCACGGTAATACTACGCCGTAATGAGGTACAGGAACATCGTGGCCATCAACAGGGTTGTGGTGTAGGTCTTCTTTTACCGTTTTTGGTTTGTAGTGAATGACTAATTGATGTCCGAATAAATTAAAGTCAACCCAATGATCACTACTCCTACCTTCGTCGCAATTTAATATATCGCGATAAAACGTTCTACATTCTGCTAAATTATGCACCGGTATTGCAATATGAAAAGGAGTGACAGTTGACATGTTTTTTTTGTTTTAAAATAATCTTTTATTCTGATTTTAAAAATGCAATAATTTCTTCATTTACCACTTCTTGATGCAAGGAGTGTCCTAAACCTTCTGTTTTTATTAAACGACTATTTTTCCAATTTCGGTGAATTTGTTCTGCGGAAGTATAAGGAGCTATTTTATCGAACTCATCATGAATGATCAATCCTTTTTTAGTTATTTTTTTAGAAAATTTTGCAATAGAAAATTCCTCAATGGTAAATTTGAATTGACGTTTAAAGTAATTGTTTAAACTGTTTTTTACGGTGGAGTTGAATTTTAATAAATTTTGGTAATCAGTTACAATTTCAGAAAGCTCAGAAGGTGAGCCAAGAGAAACTATTTTTTGAATAGAGTTGTTTGGATGCTTGTATTCATTATACATCACTGTCATCCCACCCATGGAGTGACCAATAATAATTTTTGGATTATAAGTGGCTATAATTTTTTCTGCACAAAGCGTATATAAGGGTACATTAAGAATATTTCCTGATGAATTACCTTGGCCAGGAGCATCAAAAGCAATTACATTGTAATCTTCATTTTGTAAGTAGCCAATTAAATTCCTCCAACGAAATACATTGCTTTCCCAACCATGAAGAAGTAATACTGTTTCTTTTTTACCCTGCCACTTATAAGTTTGTAGCTGAACTCCTTCAGCAGAAATTATTTCACTTTTTGCAGGGTTTAAAAATTCTTTTTGGTGTTCTAAAATACAACCTTTTCTAGGAGTGCAAAAAAGCTCAAACGCCTTCTGTGCGGCTTTCTCTTTAGAGACTAAAGCCAAAGAGTTAAAATAGCTTCCGTAAAACAGAGGAATGTATTTATTGAGTGCTTTTTTCATTTGCAATTTTCTCTATGAACTTTTGTAAAATCAAAAGCAGGTAAGCAAACGGCCAGATATTCACATTCCTCATCGAAAGGGTTTGAATATTGTACGCGTGTGTTTCTTTCTATTTTTATAGATTGGCCAGCTTCTAAAATAATAATTTCGTTATCTACACTAAATTGTTTTTTCCCTTTAATAATATAGGTGTATTCTTCAAACTCTGGCGTTTGAAAAGGTTCACTCCACCCTGGAGGAGCAATCATATGAGCGATACTAACTTGGTCCTCATTAGTGCTAGCCTTGCCAAAATGTTCTTCTATTCGCTTACCATCAGTAGTAGGTACTACAAAGGGTGTTTTTTGAATCGTGTATTTCTTCACCATCATAAATAATTTGATTTATTACTTAACCAAAACTTTTATTTTTAAAAGCCAAATTTTTAAAAAAATCAGGGAATTAATAAACAAGTTCAAGTCCCATGATTTGTTGTAAGTATTTAGTTAAGTATCTCGAATTTCGATAAATCATCATTAGACTTTATATAATTCACTGATTTTCCTGTTCTCAGTTTTTTTAAATTCAGTACTTTATTCGTAACGGAGATTATTTCAAATTCTGGTTCTCCATTGCTGTAAATAGTGTCGTTAGAAAGTTTAAACTCAAATTTCATCCCCATGCCTACCTTGTATTCTATATAGTTTGTTTCATTATCAAAAACTAAATAAAAGTCTTGAACTGTTGTAGTGGTTTTTGATTGTTTTAAGTCTGTCTCCGCATATATTATTTCGCTAGAGGTTCCTTCTTGAATGTTCATTATTTCATAATCATTTTTTTGCTCTCTAACTTCAGAATGCTTCCAGGTTCCATACAATAATTCAGAATTGGAAGGTTTACAAGAATTAGCAAGTAGTATAGCAAAGAAAAACGTAAGGATGATCTTCATTTTTTTTTTTTTTAAAATTGGTTTTGGCGGTTTAGCTATTGCAATGTTAATACACGAAATTTGTTTTAATTTTCGTCTGAACAAGCAGTAAATACCTTATTTCCAAGGTTCTCGACTGCTTGCTAAAATTCTAAAGTTTGCTGCTTTGGTGTTCTAAATATTTTATTATGTAAGTCATTTTTTAAATGCCACATAATTTATTTATAAAAGTTATTATAGCTTATCTATTTATTATTCCCAAGCAAGCATCATATATTTGATTTTTGCTCCATCAGGAATCTGTACTTCTTCAATATTTGCACTAGAATCATACCGAAGACTAGAAGGCAATTCTTGTTTGTCTATCGTAAAATATAGCCCTGTATCTTTTAATAAAATCACCACATTATTCATGGATGTAATGATTTTTTTTATGCTGTATTTTTCTTTAATATCTTTAAATGTACTAGCGGTAGAAATCCCTTTGTCTGAAATATAACGCGGATCGTATATTCTGATATTTTCTATTTTAGGAATACTGTCTCTACTAGGAGTAAGGCTCAATAATTGTTTACCTCCTTTTTCGTAGATATCAATCTTATTATAGATAAAATTAGATTGTATAATACGTGTAGTGTCCGTCTTGGTGTCGTTCAAAACTTCATTCTTAAATCCTAATTGTAAATTTAAATTAGGAATGCCATTTTCAGCAACGATAGAATCTTCAGCATAAATGGTTTCTAGGTCCATAACCTTTGTGTCTTTTGTAAGCTGGCCAATAACACCGGTACTAATATTAAATTTTTTATCAGTAGATTCACAGTTTAAGAATAGTAAAGAAGTTGCGGCAAGGGCAACAGAAAATATTTTTTTCATTTGGTAGTTTAGTTTTTAAACAATTTTTTTAACGCATCACTTTTTTCAAGACCCCTAAAACTCCACGAATAAAGGTAGCGCTGGTTAACACTTTTATGATAGGGTTTTGTCTTGTACTCGTTCTGCTTCTAAAAGAAGATTTTGTGGTTTTTGGTTTTTCTTTTTCGATTTCAGCCTGTGCTTCTGCTTTTTCTATTTTTTCATTTAGAAGTTCGTAGGCACTTTCACGGTCTATAATATCTTCATATTTTTTAACCAATTTAGATTTTTTAATCAGTGTGCTTAATTCGCTTTCCGTTAAAACATCCATTCTGCTCATGGGAGCTCTAAGCATAGTAGCAGCTAATGGCGTAGGTCTTCCTTTTTCATCAAGGGCAGAAATTAATGCTTCGCCAATACCTAAAGAAGTTAATACCTCTTTGGTGTCGTAGTACTCAGATTCAGGATAATTTTCGGCAGTAAGTTTAATTGCTTTTCGATCTCTTGCTGTGAAGGCTCTTAAGGCATGCTGTACTTTTAGACCTAATTGAGCTAATACATCATTGGGAACATCTGTTGGGTTTTGTGTGACAAAGTAAATTCCGATTCCTTTAGAACGGATAAGTTTTACAATATTTTCAATTTGGTTGATAAGTGCTTTAGATGCCTCATCAAAAATTAAATGAGCTTCATCAATAAATAAGACTAACTCAGGTTTATCGCTATCTCCTTGTTCAGGGAACGTACTGTATATTTCGGCCAATAAACTCAGCATAAATGTAGAGAATAATTTTGGTCGGTCTTGAATATCAGTTAATCGTAATATATTTATATAGCCGTTTCCATTTTTATCTATACGTGTTAAATCGTTAACATCAAATGATTTTTCACCGAAGAAAAGCTCAGCACCTTGCTGCTCTAATTCAATCACTTTTCTAAGAATAGTACCTGTAGAACTAGTGCTGATGCGGCCGTAATTTTCTTTGAATTCTTCTTTGCCACCATCAGTAGCATATTGTAGTACCTTTTTAAAATCTTTTAAATCTAACAGCGGTAATTTATTATCATCACAGTATTTAAAAATTACAGCAACAATCCCTTCTTGTGTTTCAGATAAATCTAAAATTCTGGAAAGTAAAATAGGTCCAAACTCAGAAACTGTTGCTCTTAATTTTACACCATCTTGCTCCGAGAGTGATAAAATTTCTACAGGAAAACCTTTAGCTTTAAATGGGATACCAATTTTAGCATGGCGTTCCTCAATTTTAGCATGTCCAGGACTTGGTTGTGCAATACCACTTAAATCGCCTTTTAAATCCATCAGCATCACAGGAATCCCTTTTTCTGAAAGATTTTCGGCAAGAACCTGTAGCGTTTTAGTTTTTCCGGTACCTGTTGCTCCCGCAATTAAACCATGTCTGTTTAATGTTTTCAAAGGTATTTTAACAAAAGCGTTTGTTATAGTTTCTCCATCTAAAATAGCAGATCCCATGGTTATAAATTCTCCTTTTGTTTTGTAGCCTTCTTCTATATAGGAGAGAAATTCGTCTTTGGTACTCATTGAAGTAAATTTTGTATAAAAATAAGGGTTTTTTAGGCAACTTTTAAAATGTAATCTCTCTTAGAACCTTATAAGGACAAATTTGCTTGTTATGTGCTACTTTCATAAGTAAAATGTATCTTTGCAAGATGGTAGAAAATGATGTTTTGGCATTGGTCAATAAAGGAGAAATGTTGCCTTTGATGGAAGAGTTTTATACAATTCAAGGAGAAGGTTTCCATAAAGGTACAGCAGCTTATTTTATTCGCGTAGGTGGTTGTGATGTGGGTTGCCATTGGTGTGATGTGAAAGAAAGCTGGAATGCAGATACCCACCCGCCAACAGCAACTGAAACTATTATTTCTAATGCAGCCAAGTATTCTGACACTATTGTTATTACTGGAGGAGAACCACTTACGTGGGATATGGGGCCTTTGACCAAAGGTTTAAAAGCAAGAAATCTTCAAACACATATTGAAACTTCTGGAGCGTATCCACTTACTGGAGTTTGGGATTGGATTTGCCTTTCTCCTAAGAAAAATAAATTGCCAGAAGGTAGAATTTATGATGAAGCTCATGAATTAAAAATGATTATTTTTAATAAGCACGATTTTATTTTTGCAGAAGAACAAGCAGCAAAAACCAATAAAGAATGTATTTTATATTTACAACCAGAATGGAGTGTTCGTGATAAAATGGTACCACTTATTGTTGATTATGTGATGAAAAATCCAAAGTGGAAAGTATCCTTGCAAACCCATAAGTATTTAAATATCCCTTAGTTGTAGGGTCTTACTATTTAAATTTGATGTTACCTCTCATGGTTTTCTTGAAGTCGTTACTTGCTCACGATACCATTGCTTGAATTTGATTTTTTTTAATAGTTCTGTTTGCTTTGCGGTTGCAATAATTGAAATTGCCATGAACCAATTACCTTCCGCCGTTAGCTTTTAGATCACGTAAGCATTCAACATCCAATTCTGGTACTTGTCCGTTTTTAGCAGTAATTGCTTTATTCATAGCAGCTCCAAACTCTAATTCTGCACGCATTAAACAACCATCTTGATTGCAATGTTGGCTAGGTTGTTCTTGATCATCATCATCGGTAAAGGTGCCTTCGTGTGGGTTTACCATAGTTGTGCCTATATTCACTAAACCTAATAAATGACCTAATTCATGATGTAAGGTAGCTGTCTCAACAGTTCCTGTAGATATCAAGAAAGACTTCCCTGCTAAATCTCTTATTGTAGATTCATAAAGAACCAAAGAGGTATTTCTAAATGCCGCACCTAATGTCACTAAATCTTCTTCAGGTTCATCTTCATCAGAAGGCGCATCAGAAAAGTAAATAAAAAGTGCTAAAGTATCATCTGTATTATAGGCTGTTCTTTCTTCTTGGATAATTTCATCTACCTCATTTATCGATAGACTTTCTTTTCCTGAAGAGCTTAATTCTAAGTATTGTATTTCAACGGTTTCTTTAAAAGTAGTTTCTTTAATAAATTCTACAAAATCATCAATAGCGGTTTCATCCGGCTTAAAACCAGTTACATATCCTATTTCTATTAAAAGCTTGTCAAAATTTGTGTTGGCTAAAAAATCGTTAGCGGAGTCTCCCGTGCCTTGTAGATTAGGAATTTTATTAACGGTTTGATTTGGGTCTGTAGATCCAGAATTATCAGTGTCTGTACTCGTGCTTTTCGAGCAATTAACAAAAACAAATAGGGCTAATAAAAGAACAACGGGGAAACTTTTTTTCATAACGGCATGGATCAAATTAGATCATAGATCATCTAAACTAACGTATTTACGAAAAAACTATTGTTGTTTTAAGGTAAGTTTAGCTAAATAATCAAAATGTTCACCTTCTTTTATTAGCTCACATTCTAAATTATTTGCCACGGCAGCTCTTTGTAAGGTATTGTAATCCAGGTATAACCAATTAAAAGATTCACTTTTATTAGATTTGTATTCCATTTCAAAAGACACTTCTCCGTAGTATTCAACCTCAGGAATCCAATAACCACCATCTTCATCGGGATCAAACATATATAAGATGTCACTTGAATCAAGGAGTATTTGCCCCCCAGGATTTAAAAAGGATTTTAATTGGGTTAGAAATTTATTTACTTGATTTAGTTTTCCTGCCAAGCCAATACCGTTCATTAAAAGAAGAATCGTATCAAATTTTTCGCCTTTATAGTTGTAAAGATCAGTGCATATCGTATTTTTAATACCTCTCGCTTTACAAACTTCAATGGCACCATTAGAAGAATCTAAGGCAGTTACATTTTTGCCATTCTCTTGTAAGTATAAGCTGTGGCTTCCTGCGCCACAACCAACATCTAAAATAGCACCTTTGGCTAGTTCTAAAGCTTTTTTTTCTAAAAGAGGCATTTCTTTATACGAACGAAATAAATAGGGAACAGGGATTATATCTTCCTCATCTAAGGATGAATAGGTTTTTATATCTGTAGTATAGTTTCCGTTTTGAAAATCTAAAACTGCTGTGCCTAAAATATCAGTTTGCATTTAATTTGTAATTTGCAGCAAAATTGAGCATTTTAACCCATTAACAAAAATAAAACACGATCAGATGAAACTAATAAAAAATATTTCAGTAGTATTCTTATTAATTACTTTAACGAGCTGTGGTCAAGAAACTACTTTTCAAGAAGATGTGTTGACCTATATTAAAAGTAACGGAACAGCAAAGCAGTACAATTATGCTTATGATGAATTGTTGAAAATGTTAGGGAATCAGTTTCCGAAAACAACAGAAAATGCATCCGGTTGGGATTATTTGGAAGCGAATAAGGAAAAGCATGTTGATGAGATACTAACGCAATTGGCACCCGTGTACGAGAAAAATTTTACACATGAGGAAATAAAAAAAATGAATGCCTTTTATCAATCAGAAGCAGGGAAGCAATTAGTTGCAGATGGAGAAAAATTAACAGAAGATCAAAAAAAAGAAGTTAATGATTTTTATGGTTCTGAAATGGGCAAAACAATCGTAGAGAAACAGCCGATACTCGCAACGGAGATTGGAAAGGTTTCTGAGGGTTGGAGTAGAGATTTGTATGAAACGGCTTTAAGCATGTTAAAATAATGGAAGAATTTATAGCACAACTTCCAAAGCTTGCGAAGGACAAGCAGAATGAGAATAAGAAATTCTTTACGAAGCTTAAAAAAAAAGCACCTAAGAATTTAGATTACCTCATGCAAGAACTGCATGAAAAAGAATTTGAACGTACAGATTGTTTAGAATGTGCTAATTGCTGCAAAACCACGGGTCCGTTATTTACAAACGCAGATGTTGAGCGTATCTCAAAACATTTTAGGCAAAAACCACAACAGTTTATAGATCAATATTTGCGCATAGATGATGAGAATGATTATGTGCTACAACAAGTACCGTGTACTTTTTTAGGGGTAGATAATTATTGTTCTATCTATGATGTACGGCCAAAGGCATGCAGAGAATTCCCGCATACCGATCGTAAAAAATTTCAACAGATTAGTAATTTGACGATCAAGAACGTGGCTATTTGCCCTGCAGCATACAATATAGTAGAAGAAATGAAGAAACGTATTGGCTAAGTGTATGTTAGCGTTCTTTTCGGTTTAATTTTATATATTTAAACAGATGGAAGCACTGATACATTACTTTGAAACAATACCTTCTTTACACCGATCATTACTTTTAGTGGGTGGTATTTCTTTTTTTTGGCTGTTGGAAGGAGCTATCCCTTTAGTGTTTTTTAAGTATAAGAAATGGAAGCATGCCTTACCAAATTTATTCTTTACAGGAACAACGGTACTCATAAATTTTGCTTTAGCCTTTCTATTGCTAAAAACTAGTGATTGGACAGTAGAAGCTAATTTTGGAATTATTAATTGGTTGCCATTACCCTACTGGGCGTATGTGCTTTTAGGCTTGTTATTGTTAGATTTTTTTGGTGCTTACGTAGCGCATTATACAGAGCACAAAGTAAAATTACTTTGGATGGTACATTTGGTGCATCATACAGACCATCACGTAGATACTACAACCGCAAACAGGCATCACCCTTTTGAAAGTGTTATACGTTTTGCATTTACATTGTTTGGTGTTGTGGTAGTCGGCGCGCCAATTGGTATTGTAATGTTATATCAATCAGTATCGTTGATAGCTGCACAATTTACACATGCAAATAAATTACCTAAAAAAGTAGATAAGGTCTTAAGCTGGGTCTTGGTATCACCAGATATGCATAAGGTGCACCATCATTATATGCTACCGTATACAGATGCCAACTACGGAAATATATTTTCTATTTGGGATCGTATTTTTGGCACTTTTATGACCTATGATCGTGAAGCTATCGTGTATGGTGTAGATACATTTCCTGATGAAGCAGAAAATGGAACGATACGATTACTCTTAAAGCAACCTTTTCATAGGTATAGAAAGCCAACTAATATAGAAAAGTAACTTAATATTTTAAGAATAATACGTGATTTGGGTTGGTATGTGTTTCTGAAATTTGATAAGCATGAGACCCAACAATGATAAACCCACTTTTTTTATAAAACCGGAGAGCCTTCTCATTTTCTGTCCACACATAAAGCCATATGCCTAATTGATTTTCTTTTTTGGACAGTGCTACGTTATGGTTAAATAAGATAGTTCCTAAATTTTGACCATGAAACTCTTGTAGTAGATAGATCCTGTCTAATTTGGTAATGTTTTTTTCAGGAATGTTTGGGTGCGTTTGATTAAATGCAATTTTAGAATATCCAGCCACACGATCATCGCTATATATTAAATAATAAATATTGTCTGGATTATTTAGTTCCTCATAAAATGCAGTTTCCGTATAATACTTAGCGGTAAATGCTTCTATATCTTTTTCTGGAGCACTTTTACCATGAGCTTGTAAAAATGCTTCTTTTCCTATTTCAGACAGTAACTTGCTGTCTTCTGTAGTGGCTTTAACAATTTTCATAAAAGTAGTTGCATAAGTAATTTTTTTTTGAAGAAAATCTAATACTAGTTATAAATCAGATACTTACTCCTAATCTTTTTAAAATTTAAAATATCAGTCTGCCATGTTTTTCTAATTTCTTCGGCAGTCATTCCGGCCTCAATCTGTTTTTGAAGTTCTTCCGTTCCGGCATGTTTTGTAAATCCACTGGTTAAGAAAAATAAGCTTTTGTCTGTAGTATGGGTATATGCATCAATAATCCATTGTAAATCCACTAAATTTAGGCGTGTAGTATCCACTTTCGTTAAATCGGTACCAAAACAGATTTCACTCTTATGTTTTGGGTATTTAGCTCCAAAATTAGCTGCCGGTGTATAGGAAAAATCGTAATGGGTTTTATCTAAAAACGGAGCACCATAACGTTGAAACTGAAATTCTGTTCCGCGTCCAGCATTAACATCGGTACCTTCAAAAAGTCCTAAACTAGGGTATAGTTTTATAGATAAGTCGTTTGGTAAATTAGGAGAAGGCCTAATGGGTAGGCTATAGAAAGAATTGTGAGAATAGTGCTCCATCGGAATTACTGTTAGGTGGGCTTTATTGCCGTGAGCGAGCCAACCTTCTTCATTAATCATTTCTGCATATTCGCCAATAGTCATTCCGTATACAAGCGGTATTTCTGTCATTCCTAAAAAACTAGTGTGTTTGGCTTCCATTGTTGGGCCATCTACATAATGGGCATTAGGGTTAGGTCTGTCTAAAACTATTACGGGAATATTATTTTCGGCACATGCTTCCATAACAAGTTGTAAGGTGGCAATATAGGTATAGAACCGAACACCAACATCTTGAATGTCAAATAATACTAAATCAATATCCTTCAATTGCTCTTTAGAGGGTTTTCTATTTTTTCCATAGAGCGAAACAAGCGGTAAGCCTGTTTTTTTATCTAAACCATCTTTTACATGTTCACCCGCATCAACTTCTCCTCTAAACCCATGTTCTGGAGCAAATACTTTTGATATGGAAACCTTTAATGTTAGTAAGGAGTCTACAATATGTGTGTATCCCTTTTTATTGAAAACTACACTAGTTTGGTTGGCAACGATCGCAATATTTTTACCTTTTAACAGCGGTACGTATGTTTTTGTCTTATTAGCAGCGATAACCAAAGGTGTATCTATTGCTTTTTCAACTTTTATATTTACGGTTTCAGTAGTGTTAATTGTAGTCTTCTTTGTCTTTCCACAAGAAGAAAACACTAAAACCAATAATAAAAATGTATTTTTGAGACAAGGAAAAAGCATCATAAATTGAATTTAGAATATTTTATTGCAAAGCGCCTTTCGGCTGGTAAAGGGCATAAAAATAGTATTTCGGCTCCGATAATAAAAATAGCAATTGCAGCAATTACAATAAGTATTGTGATGATGCTAATTGCGATAGCTACGGGAGACGGACTTAAGAAGAAAATTAGAGAGAAAGTAGCCGCTTTTAATGGGCATATTCAAATCAGTAATTTTGACAATAACAGATCTGATGTTTCTGTGGTGCCCGTTTTTTTAGAACAAGATTTTTATCCAGAATTCAAAAATATAACTGGAATAAAGCACATACAAGCTGTTGCTAGTAAAGGCGGAATTGTTAGAACAGAAGAAACAGTAGAAGGTATTTTAGCCAAAGGTGTAGGCAAAGATTACAACTGGGATGTTTTTAAAGAATATTTGGTTGATGGTAGATTGCCAGATTTTTCAGGGGAGCGAACAGATGAAGTTTTAATTTCTAGCTTATTAGCAAACAAGCTTAAATTAAAATTAGGCGATACATTCCTGTCCGTTTTTTTAAGAGATAATGATCCTTCTAAAATGCCAAACCAACAAAAATCTAAGATTGTTGGTATTTATGATAGCGGTTTTGAAGAATTTGATGCTACGTATGTTTTTATGGATATACGCCATATTCAACGTATGAATAAATGGGAGGATAATCAAATTGGTAATTTTGAAATCTTTTTAGACGATTTTGATTCCATTGACGAAAAAAGTATTGAAATCTACGGACAAACCTTATCCACATTAGATACCAGGACTATAAAAGATAATTATGGTCATATATTTCAATGGATAGATTTATTCGATTTTAATACGGCTTTGATTATTGGTATTATGATTATTGTAGGGGGTATTAATATGATTACTGCACTATTAGTATTGATATTAGAGCGTACGACAATGATTGGAATTTTAAAAGCATTGGGGGCAGATGATTGGAGTATTCGTAAAATATTTTTATACAATGCAGCCTATTTAATTAGTATTGGATTGTTTTTAGGAAATTTAATTGGCTTGGGTATTATATGGGCGCAAGACAAGTTTAGAATGTTTAAGTTTCCAAACCCTAAAGAATATTACATTGAATATATTCCGGTACATATTAGTCTTACCGCAATAGTAAGTTTAAATATAGGGGTGATGATTTTATGTTTACTAATGCTTATTGTGCCTTCTTATATCATAACAAAAATTACCCCAGTGAAAGCAATAAAGTTTGATTAAACTGAAAAAAATAAAATCAGCATTATGAAAAAAAATCAATATCTCTTTATTCTTTTGATTACAATTTCTTTGAGCGGATTCTCTCAGAAATTATCAAAAACGGAGAAAAAAATTATTTCAAGTGTTGAAAAGAATAACTCAGAAGCAATACAATTTTTAGAAAAAGTAGTCAATATAAATAGTGGTACTCTTAATATTGAAGGGGTGAAAAAAGTGGGTATTGTTTTTAAAGATGCTTTTGATGCTATAAATTTTAGAACAAGTTGGATAGAGATGCCATCGGAGCTAAATAGATCTGGACATTTATTTGCAGAAACTTCTGGAAAAAAAGGAAAGAAATTATTGCTAATTGGTCATTTAGATACTGTTTTTGAGGAAGATAGTCCGTTTCAGAAATTTGAAATGGTCAATGATAGTATAGCCCACGCACCTGGAGGGAATGATATGAAAGGTGGAAATGTAATAATCTTGTATGCTTTAAAAGCTTTACAAGAAAACGGATTACTTGAAAACGCTCAAATTATTGCAGCTTTTACAGGCGATGAAGAAAGTACAGGCAAACCATTGACTATTAGTAGAAAAGATCTAGTTGCTGCTGCAAAAAAAAGTGATATAGCCTTAGGTTTTGAAACATCTACAGGGTTTAATTATGCTACGGTTGCACGGCGTGGTTCTTCAGGGTGGGAAGTTGAGGTGACTGGTGAAAGAGCTCACTCTTCAGGTATTTTTAATGAAGCTACAGGTGCTGGAGCTATATTTGAAATGTCAAGAATATTAAATAGTTTTTACGAAGAGGTAAAAGGAGAAGAGTATTTAAGCTTTAATCCTGGAATATTATTAGGGGGTACCTTTATAGATTATGATGTAAAAACAGGTAAAGGAGATGCTTTTGGCAAAACAAATGTTGTAGCACAAACGGCATTGGTAAAAGGCGGATTAAGATTTATGTCTGAAGCGCAAAAAGAAAATGCACGTAATAAGATGCGAGAAATTGTCGCAAAAAATTTACCGAATACTTCAGCAACGATACATTTTGAAGATAGTTATCCGGCAATGGGTCCTACAGCAGGAAATTTAGATCTTTTAAAACAATTGAATCAAGTAAGCTTAGATTTAAAACAAGGAGAAGTTATTGCATATGACCCCGGAAAAAGAGGAGCGGCAGATACTTCATTTGTTGCAGCATATGTAGATGCTTTAGATGGCCTAGGAACAATGGGTACAGGAGCGCATACTCCAGAAGAAACTGTAAACCTAAATACAATAGAGGCCTTAACGAAAAGAACAGCAATTTTAATTTATAGATTAATACATCAATAATAGTATGACAACACTTTCTTATAAGAACCAAACGGTACAGATTGATGCAGGAGAATTGGTAAGTTTTCAAGTAGCGGATCAAGAATATATTCATCAGAAAGGAAGTCCGGGTTGGCGTAATGCAGATACCGAAATGTTTCCAATCATAGGTCCAACTGCAGCTGCTAATTTTAGCGTAAGCACTCCAAGAGGAGAAGCAATTCAAGATCAACATGGTTTACTTCGTGAGATGGTTTATGAGCGAATAGAAGCCACGGAGACAGGAGCTATTTTTCAAAAAGCCTATACTGCGGGAACAGCAATTAAAAATTCTAAATTCCCCGAAAAGTCTACTGAAGAATTATTACAATGGCCTTATGATTTTATATTTAAGAAAATATTTACACTTTCAGAAGCGGGTTTAGAAGTTCGTTTTCTTATTTCGGGAGTTTCGGGAATGCCTTATATGTTAGGATATCATCCTGCTTTTAATCTAGTAACAGACAATCCAACCATTATCGCAAACGCTAGAGAAATTTCTCTTGCAGCTATTTTAGAAGTGGGGAATAGAGCCTTTCAAATAGCAGATTGTACAGAAATTAAATTAAGAGATAAAAATACCGTAACGATAAAGACCAAGGGTTTTGGGAACTTTATGTTATGGACAGAAGTGAATAATATGGTTTGTATTGAACCGATTACTTTTTATCCGTATGCCGTGGATCAAAAAAACCTTTCTGATGGCTTCTCAAGATTGGAAGGAGATGAAGCAGAATATACAATGTTGATTTCTATTTCGGATTAAAATAATCTTGTGAAAATTTCATGCGTAACTTAGGTTACTTATCATGACAAAAATTAAGTATAAATTTGACGGATGCAAAAATATATTCCGATACTGAAATGGTTGCCGAAGTATAAGAAAAGCAATCTTTCTAAAGATTTAATAGCAGGCCTTACGGTAGGTATCATATTGGTTCCGCAGGGTATGGCTTATGCTATGATTGCCGGTTTGCCACCTGTTTATGGGTTGTATGCAGCACTTTTTCCGGTATTGATGTATATGGTTTTTGGTACTTCTAGACAAGTATCTGTTGGTCCAGTAGCAATGGACTCACTTTTGGTAGCAGCAGGTTTAGGAGCTTTAAGTATCATCGGGGTAGAGAATTATGTGACCATGGCTATACTATTGGCGTTCATGGTTGGCGTAATTCAGCTTTTATTAGGGGTATTGAAAATGGGTTTTTTAGTAAATTTCTTATCAAGACCTGTAATCAGTGGTTTTACTTCTGCAGCAGCATTTGTTATTATTTTTAGCCAATTAAAACATTTGTTAGGAGCACCAATAGAGAGCAGTAAAATGTTTCACCAACTAGTCCTCAATGCTTTTCAGAAAATAGCGGAAACTAATCCGTATGATTTTGCCATAGGACTATTTGGAATTATAATTATTCTTATTTTCAAAAAAATTAATAAAAGAATTCCTGCCATTTTAATTGTCGTTATACTCGGAGTTTTAGCAGTATATTTATTTAAATTAGAACAATATGGGGTACATGTTGTAGGTGTAATACCAACAGGGTTACCAAGTTTTTCTATGCCATCATTACAATGGAGTACTGTAATAAGTTTGTGGCCAATTGCGCTAACATTAGCTTTGGTAGGTTATCTGGAAACAATCTCTATAGGGAAAGCCTTAGAAGAAAAAGCGGGCGAAGAAACTATTATAGCCAATCAAGAATTAATTGCATTAGGTTTGGGTAATATTGTAGGGTCATTTTTTCAATCTTATTCTTCTACAGCTAGTTTTTCAAGATCTGCTATTAATGGCGAAGCAGGAGCAAAGACCAATTTATCCGCTTTATTTAGTGTACTAATGGTTATTGGTACGTTATTGTTTTTAACGCCAGTTTTTTACTATTTACCTAATGCAGCTTTGGCAAGTATTATAATGGTTTCTGTAATTGGATTGATTGATGTGGCGTACGCTAAACAATTATGGCATAAGCGAAAAGATGAGTTTGTTGTTTTACTAATAACTTTCTTCGTTACACTATTCATCGGTATTCCTCAAGGGATATTGGTAGGGGTAATGAGTTCTCTTTTGCTAATGGTCTACAGAACTTCTAATCCGCATTTTGCGGTCTTGGGAAATATAAAAGATACAGATTACTATAAAAATATAACACGTTTTGCAGATGAGGTAATCAATCGCGAGGATTTACTTATTATTCGTTTTGATGCGCAATTGTATTTTGGGAATGTTGGGTTTTTTAAAAATCAATTATTTCATGAAATTGATAAAAAAGGACTAAAATTAAAAGGCGTAATTCTCAATGCAGAAGCTATCAATTATATAGATTCTACAGGAGCACAAGCATTAACAAAGGTGATAAGAGAAATTCATGATAGAAATATACAATTCTATATCGCAGGTGCTATAGGGCCAACTCGAGATATTATCTTTAATAGTGGAATTATAAATGAATTGCATAAAGAATTTCTCTTTGTAAAAATAAAAGAAGCGGTAGCATGTTTTGATGATCCAAGTTCAGTTTCTAGTTTAAAAGGTAAAGTAGCCTATCAAAATCAATTTAGAGTGTAACTATTGTTACTGACAATGGGTATAATTTAATCTACTTTTACCCTAAGAATTGAGTTAAAATATAAATGTAATAAGGATTGATAGAGCTTAGATCAAAAGAATAATTAGGATGTTTTTTATCAAGATAAAAAAATATAGATATGAAGATAGAACAAATATACACAGGATGCTTAGCGCAAGGGGCTTATTATATTGAAAGTAATGGGGAGGTGGCTATCATTGATCCGTTAAGAGAAGTTGGTCCTTACATTAAAAGAGCAGCGAATGATAAAGCGAAAATAAAATATATTTTTGAAACCCATTTTCATGCAGATTTTGTTAGTGGGCATGTTACATTATCTAAGGAAACAGGAGCACCAATTATATACGGTCCTCTTGCAAATCCTTCTTTTGAAGCCATTATTGCTAAAGACGGGCAAGAGTTTAAATTAGGCGAAATAACGATTAAGGTAGTACATACACCTGGACATACGATGGAAAGTTCTACTTTTCTATTGAAAGACAAGAATGGAAAAGATCATGCAATTTTCTCTGGAGACACCTTGTTTTTAGGAGACGTTGGGCGACCAGATTTAGCACAAAAGGCCGCAGATATGACGCAGGAGCAGCTGGCAGGTACGCTGTTTGATAGTTTACGAACTAAATTAATGCCTTTGGCAGATGATGTAATTGTATACCCAGCGCACGGGGCTGGATCAGCATGTGGTAAGAACATGATGAAAGAGACCGTAGATACCTTAGGGAATCAGAAAAAAATGAACTATGCCCTCCGTGCAGATATGACGAGAGATGAATTTATCAAAGAAGTTACCGACGGACTTTTGCCTCCACCAAAATATTTTCCATTGAACGTGAAGATGAATAAAGAAGGTTATGAAGATTTTGATGAAGTTTTAGAACGAGGTACTACAGCCTTGACACCGGATGCTTTTGAAGTAGCTGCTAATGAAACTGGGGCTATAGTTTTAGATGTAAGACATCAGAATGATTTTGTGAAAGGACATATTCCACGTTCTATTTTTATTGGATTGAATGGCGATTTTGCTCCATGGGTAGGTGCGCTAATCGCAGATGTAGATCAGCCTTTACTTTTAGTAACCCCAGATGGCAAAGAAGAAGAAGCTATTACCCGTTTATCTCGTGTAGGTTTTGATGGAACTATAGGTTTCTTAAAAGGCGGATTCGAAGCTTGGAAAAAGGCATCGAAAGATTATGATACCATTACATCTGTGCCAGCAGCCGAAGCTGTGGCAGCAATTAAAGCTAAGCACACACCTGTATTCGATGTTCGTAAAGAAACAGAATACTTATCTGAGCACGTAAAAAATGCTGAGAATACTCCTTTGAGTTCTTTGAATGATTATTTAACCGAATTTCCTGAAAAAGAAACCTTTTTCGTGCATTGCGCAGGAGGCTATCGATCGGTAATCGCAGCTTCAATTTTAAAAAGTAGAGGAATCCATAATTTGGTTGATGTTGCAGGGGGCTTTGCAGCTTTAAAAGCGGACGGTGCAGAAGTTACAGATTATGTTTGCCCAACGACATTATAACATTAATTAGAAAATAAATTTTAAGACCATCAACAAGCTGTTGATGGTCTTTTTTTTTCGTTTTATGATTTTTATGATTTTTATCATTTTTATTTCTAGTCTCCAGTGTTAATTTTGCATGATAAATCAACCTAATAAATTATGAATAAGCTAGTAATATCTTTAGTGAATTGGAATTACGGAATTGTATTGATAGGCATTTTTGCTGCCGTATGTATTACCTTAGTCCTAATTATTATTTCATTTATCAATAGTGAAAAAAAGAAATAATCTTAGTCTAGTTTTGATGCAAAACAAAGATTTTACTGGTATTTTTTTGAATAAAATTAGCGATTAGCCTTTCTGTTTCAAAGGTGTTTTTTTGTGGAGTGATAAACGGCGTTAGGTCATCAATAGTTTCAATCGCTATTTCATTTTCCACAAAGCCATACCCCATATAAGTATTGTCCTGAACAAGTATAACTCCAGATTCATCTAGGGTTCTGCCTTTTTCACGAATAATAAAGTTTTCGTTTTTAGATTGAACATCACTTATAGCTTGTTTAACTTTAGCATTATAAGCTTCAATTTCTTCTGTGCCTCTGCAAATACCTTCACATTCTAAAATATCATAATGAGAACATTGTGGTACATTTTCTTGTAAATGGCAGAACTTAGGACACAGTTTATACGTTTTACAAAGCTCCTGTAAAAAGGTGCGACTTGCTGTTTTTGAATATAACGTATAAAAGGAATTGGGAGCCATTTTTTGAGTATTCCACGCTAAATGCATAATGCCATTACGGTCTTCGTAGGTAAATATTCCAAAGGGCTGTACCTTTTTTTTCTGGGCGCGGTTATAGTCTGGATAATGGTGTTTTATAGCGTCAGATTCCATTAATAAAGCCATTATCTCACTTCCAGAAAGTTCAAAATCTATTGCTGAGGTCTCTTGACACATTGCAATCTCTTTAGTTGTTTTGTCATAAAAATGACTCAATACTCTTTTCTTTATATCAATAGCTTTGCCTACATATATTATTTTTCCTTTAGCATTCTTAAAGAAGTAAATGCCAGGAGTATTTGGTAAGTTATCGAAGTCAGATTTTGGCAACCCTGGAGGTAAAGTGGCTTCTTGAGAACGTGCATTAAGGAATGATTTAAAAACTTCACCAGTAGCATCAACACGTAATAATTTTTCGAATAAAATGGTTGTAGCTTCTGCGTCGCCTCTAGCTCTATGTCTATCTGTAAGCGGAATTTTTAATGCTGTGCAAAGTTTACCCAGGCTGTAGCTGTTGTATCCTGGAAATAATTTTCTCGACAGACGAACAGTACATAGTTTTTGGCGTATAAAATCTACTCCAATAGCTTTAAATTCGTGCTTTATAATATTGTAATCAAAACTTACATTATGGGCAACAAATATGGTTTCTTCTGTAATCTTTAAGATTTGATCCGCAACCTCAGAAAATTTTGGAGCATTGCGAACCATAGTATTATCAATTCCTGTTAACCCTGTAATAAAATACGGAATTTCTGCTTCAGGATTTATAAGTGTGGTAAATTCTTCAATAACATCATAACCGTCATATTTAAAAATAGAAATTTCTGTAATCTTGTTTCCTTGAATACCATTCCCTGTAGTTTCAATATCGATAATTGTGTACAAAAGCTCTTTTTTTATAGCAAAGTTACGGTATTTTTTAGCATCAAATTATCTTGAAAATAATTGAAAAAGATATCTGTTTTTTTACTTCATTTGTATCTTAAATTTTGTGTTTAACCCCTGATTGGGAGAGCACCTTGAAGAAAAATAATAATTTCGGGTTTTTGGTTATTTTGAAATCAATATCAAAAACATTCCATAGTTTGGAAAACCGAACATCAGAACAGATTTCTTACTTCCAATTGATGAAAATTCATCCTTTTTTTTATCAGAAAAAAGAGATGATCTTTTCTAATGTTTTATTTAAACGAACGATAAGCAAAATATAGTGATTTTATTCTTACCACTTGCATACTAGGTATGTAGGGTAAATCATTGGAAAACTTATACATCAATTACATCATTAATTTAGTTCTAAAAATCATGAAAATAATAGCAATCTCTATTTTATTATTAATTACTTCTTTTTTGAAAACTAGCCAAGACGCTATAACAATCACCGTAACTTATGAAGGTGTAGATGACGGGGTATATTATTTTTCTTCTGAAGAAGATTTTAATACCTATGCCTTTAAAAATTTAGAAGAAAAAGCAGGGGCAAAATACAATATGGCCGATAGAAAATTAATAGGAACAGACTTTGAAGTTACCTATACCTCTGAAGAGTTTCAAGACGAAGAAAATGAAACTCATGAAGTTTTAACGATTACAGATTTAAAATTAATTAAAACAATTAAATAATTTAAAAGAGCGCATGTTAGTTTTAATATGCGCCTTTATCACCTAAAAAAAAGCATAACAAATTGCGAAAAATAGTTCAGGTTAAAAAAAAGTTTCTTTTTATTTCTCGTTGGGGAGAAGCATTAGATATCGCTAACGCAACACTTCAGGAAGGCAATGAGGTTAAATTATATGTAGAAGATAAAGCTTCCAAAGAAATAGGCTATGGCTTTGTAAAAAAAGTACAAGATTGGAAGAAGCATGTGGATTGGGCAGATGTTTTAATTTTTGATTATACAGGGAATGGTGCTATTTGTCAAGAGTTACGTGCACAAGGAAAATTAGTCTTTGGAGGTACGGAGTACACAGACGCCTTAGAGCTAGACCGTAATTTTGGGCAGGAAGAACTTAAAAGACATAAAATTAATATACTGCCTTTTAAGGAATTTGAAACGTTTAAAGAGGCAATTAAATATGTAGAAGCAAACCCAAATGCCTATGTGATAAAACCATCTGGGGAAACACAGGAATTAAAACAATTGCTTTTTGTAGGTAATGATGATTCTGGCCAGGATGTGGTGCGGGTATTAAAAGCCTATGAAAAATCTTGGGGAGATGATTTTGGCACCTTTCAATTGCAGCGAAAAGTAAAAGGCGTAGAAATTTCTGTATCTGCATTTTTTAATGGTGTAGAGTTTCTAACACCAATAAACATCACTTTTGAGCATAAAAAACTATTCCCTAAAGAATTAGGGGTTTCTACAGGAGAGATGGGGAGTAGCATGTTTTGGGTAAAAGACTCTCCAATTTTTGATAAAACACTCAAGAAAATGGAAGCCATACTTGCCAAAAATAATTTTTTTGGACATATAGATTTAAACTGTATTGTAAACGGACATGGAATTTATCCTTTAGAATTTACATCTCGTTTTGGTTTTCCTCAGATATTTATTCAGCGAGCAGGAATAACAGAGCCTATTGGAGAATTATTGTATAAAGTAGCTTCTGGACACAAATTTCAACTTCAAGTAAAAAAAGGATTTCAAGTAGGGGCTTTTGTAGTGGTACCTCCGTTCCCATATGAGGATAAAAAAACATTTGAGCTCTTTTCAAAAGATGCCGTTGTTATTTTAAAAAAAGATAGCTTAGAAGGTATTCATCCTATGCACTTAAAAATTGTAAATGACCAGTGGTTAATTACAGGGAATACTGGCATAGCCTTGTTAGTCACAGGTACTGGGCTAACCATGAAAGATGCACAGAAAATGATGTATAACCGTATCAATACTGTAATTATTAACAACTGTTATTACCGCACCGATATTGGAGATCGTTGGTTTGAAGATTCTGATAAATTATGGTCTTGGGGTCTTTTGTAAAAGTAAAATTATGGCTCTAGAATTTTTAAAACATACCGGTAATCCAGATGATTTTTTTAAGATATTACCTGTAGATTGGCAAGAAGCCTTACAGTTAGTTTGGGAAAAGGGGAGTGCTACTTCAGAAATATTTGTACTAAAAGAAGAGAACAAAGTAATTGCTGGAGGTATTCTTTTTAAAGATATAACTGCAGATATGCAATTTTTTAAAGAGGAAGCACAGCTATTATTAGCATCAAAAAGTTATTATATTGGGTATTTATGGGTTTTAGAAGCTAGGAGAGGAGAAGATTTAGGTTCCTTATGGTTAAAGAGCTTAAAACAGTATTATCCTGATAATTATTTTTGGTTAACCATTGAGGAAGAGGGCTTAATACGGTTTTATGAAAAAAATAATTTTAAATTATCTTTTGAAAAAGAATGTAATAGCGAAAAAGAATGGTTGTTGAAATCAATTTAAAAGGCAAGTTCTTTTGTTGTTATAAGATTTATCTTACATTTGTGTCTAGTTTTTATTGTGAACACTATGAAAATTGATACTGTTTGTATTATTGATGATGATCCGATATTTGTATATGGAACAAAAGTTATTTTAAATAGCAATGGTAAATTCTGTTCAAATATTATGGTGTTTGAAGACGGTGAAGAGGCTTTGGATGATTTGGTAACACTCGTTAAAACAAATCAAACTTTACCAGAAGTAATCTTCTTAGATTTAAATATGCCTATTATGGATGGTTGGGATTTTTTGGATGAATTCTGCAAAATTCCAGATATAGAAAACAAAACTAGAATTTATATATTAAGTTCTTCTATTTTTTCTGTTGATATAGAAAAGTCTAAAGAATATAAGGTGGTTAAAGATTTTATTAGCAAACCGCTTACCGATTCAAAATTTGAAATTCTTTTAAAAGATATAGAAAATGAAAGAATGGGTAAAACAGCATAGTTTTACCCATTCTTTGTTATATAGTTTTAGAAATAGCTTGTACTTCATCTAAAACGCGAAGTAAATTACCTCCCCAAAGTTTAGCAATATCTTCTTCGGAATATCCTCTTTTTACTAGTTCTAAGGTTACGTTGTACGTTTCAGAAGCATCTGCCCAACCTTCAATTCCGCCACCACCATCAAAGTCAGAACTTAAGCCTACATGATCAATGCCTATTAGTTTCACAAGGTAATCTACGTGATCAATAAAATCAGATACATTTACTGCTGGTGGTGCTTTTTTATCAGTAGCAGCTAGTTCATCTCCAATTTTTTTCACTTTTGTATAATTACTAAAAAATACTTTCTTTTCAATATCGGAAAGAGTGCTAATTTCTGAACGATCATATAATTTAATATCAAGCGAGTCTGCAATTTTTTTATAGCTATTTTTCATATACGCTGCTCTTGCCTCATGCTTTTCGGTATTTAGGTAGGAGCTAAAAGCAACGGTTTGTACTACGCCCCCATTTTCTTTTAGAAGAAGTAATTGCTCATCATCTAAATTTCTACTATGATTACAAAGAGCACGAGCAGAAGAGTGAGATGCTATTATAGGAGCTTTAGATAAGGTAATCATTTGTTTCATGGCTTCCTTGGAAGGATGTGATATGTCTATCATTATCCCGAGCTTATTCATCGCTGTAATTCCTTGTTTGCCCAAATCACTTAAACCATTGTAAAGCCAAATGCTATCATTTTCTCCTGTATTAGAATCAGAAAACTGACTATGGCCATTGTGTGCTAATGAAATATAACGGGCACCCAAATCATAATATTTTTTAAAATTAGAAAGATCTTCTCCAATAGGATAAGCATTTTCAACACCTATCATCGCTACTTTTTTACCGGCACTATTGATGCGTCTTACATCTTCAGAAGTTAGGGCTAATTCAATTTTATCCGGAGCAATTTGTTCACATAACTTATGGATAGCAGCAAATTTCTCCATTGCATTTTTTGCTGCCTTTTTGTAGCCAGAAGGTGTTAGTGAGTCTTGGCCTGTATATACAATCAACCAAGAGACATCTAAACCGCCTTCTTCCATTTTTGGTAAGTTTATTTGCGTATCCAAACGTTCTGTATAATTAATGCTATCCGTAAAATTAGCCACATTGATATCATTGTGGGTGTCAATAGTAATTACATTTTCATGTATACGATGCGCCTTTTGCTCTAGAGTTTCTGGTACTACGGTTTCTTTTGGGGTCTCTTTACATGAAAAGAATAGGGTTGTTGCTAGTAATGTAAAATAGAGTATTGGTTTTTTTTTCATTTTGATCTAAAATTTTAATTGGTGATTAGTTCGTATCCTAAACTTAAGCTTTTTAAATTGTATTAGAAAAAGGAAGTAGAATTCACGGTGATAAATTGGAGCGTTAGTAAAATAGGAACTTTATTTTGTTGGTGCAGTAGTATTATGGGGATACTATTGCGAAAATAACGATAAGAGGCGGTATTTGTTTTAATTGATGTAAAGCTATTTAAAAGAGTCTAGATGTGTACTATTCTTAAAATTAAGCTCCTAAATTATTGAAAGTGTAATAATTAGATTTATTTTTTAATTTAACTTTTTTTAACAAGCATATGTTTGTGCACTTCTATTTCATAGTATAGTTTTGCTCCCTTGATGAAAAAGGCAATTGGGCAATTTTTACTTCTAATTTGTATTCTAATAGCAAGCGGATGCAATGCCAATACCTCCAATATTGGAGACTCCTTTGTATTTCAAAACTTTAAATCTTTAGATCTTTTTGGTGATCACTTGAATGATGAACAGTCTATTCATGAGTTAGTAGAAGCTCTTGATTTAAACTCACATGAAAAACATTTTGCTGAAATTACAGATGTTGAAGAAGAGAATGAAGAAAAAAATTCTTCACAAGAAAAATTAAGTAGTAACACTTTTTTTGTTCTCTTTTCAAATGATGATATAGCGATACATCTTTCAAGTAAACTTCAGAAAAATACACTTTCTTTTGAAGCTAAACGTGTAATGGTTTCTTTTAAACATTATGAACGTTTTCAAGTATATCGCATCTGATATATTTTTAGGTAGCCTACTACTTCTAGGGTTACCAATTATCCGTTTTAAAATTTTTACAAATCAAATTGGTGAGTCTTAATTAAATAAGATTTAGGCTTGCTGCTATTTCAAACTAAAAAAATAAATTATTTAATCTAGTAAAACTATGAGTAAAACTCCTATGTTTATTGGCGTGCTTGTGTTATTGATATTAACAAGCTGCGGTACAAAAAAAGAGGAAAAACAAGAAGAAGCTAAATTTCTTGTAACCAGTCCTGTGAAAAAAGACACCTCTATAACTAAAGATTATGTTAGTCAAATTCATTCTATAAGACATATAGAAATTCGTGCACTGGAAAAAGGATATTTACAACATATTTCGGTTGATGAAGGTCAGAATTTGAAAAAAGGACAGGCTATGTTTCAAATTATGCCAAATGTATATCAGGCAGATTTACAAAAAGCTGCTGCTGAAGCTAAGGTTGCAGAAATTGAATTAAAGAATACGCAATTATTAGCAGACGGAAAGGTAGTTTCAGAAAATGAACTTTTAATGGCTAAAGCAAATTTTGATAAAGCTAATGCAGAAGTGTCACTGGCAAAAACACATTTAGGCTTTACGGCAATTAAAGCCCCTTTTGCAGGAATTATGAATCACTTGCATGTGCGTGAAGGTAGTCTTTTAGATGAAGGAGAGTTGTTAACAACACTATCTGATAATAGTAAAATGTGGGTGTATTTTAATGTTCCAGAATCAGAATATCTAGACTATATCACGAGTAAAGATAAAGATGTAAAAAAGTCTGTTGGGTTATTAATGGCGAATAATAAAGTCTTTAATCAAACAGGAATAGTAGAGACTATTGAAGCAGATTTTAATAATCAGACGGGGAATATAGCTTTTAGAGCAACCTTTGATAATCCAGATGGCATACTTCGCCATGGGGAAACAGGTAGTATTTTAATGAAAATTCCTTTTAAAGATGTGTTGATTATTCCTCAAAAATCAACCTTTGAAATTTTAGATAAGAAATATGTTTTTGTAGTAGACAAAGATAATATTGTCAAACAACGTTTAATTCATGTAGCAGCAGAAATGAAAGACTTATTTGTTGTAGATAAAGGGTTGTCTGAAAATGACAAGATTATATTGGATGGGATTCGTATGGTAAAAGACCAACAGAAAGTAGCCATTGAGTTTGTGGAACCAAATTCGGTCATATCAAACTTAGCGCTTTACGCAGAGTAATTTTAACCTAATCTCACAAAAAAAAATGTTTAGTAAATTTTTAAAAAGACCGGTGCTGGCTATAGTCATATCGGTAATAATTGTATTTACGGGATTACTGGCTATAAAACAATTGCCTATATCTCAATTTCCGCAAATTGCACCAACAACAGTTAATATTTTTATAGCCTATCCAGGTGCTAGTGCAGATGTATTGGTAAACTCAACCCTTATTCCTTTAGAAACTGCAATTAATGGAGTACAGGGAATGCGTTACATTGCTTCCGATGCTACAAGTGCTGGTGAAGGTACGTTACGGATTATTTTTGAACCAGGTACCGATCCAAACCAAGCTGTGGTAATGGTAAAAACAAGGGTCGATCAAGTGATGCCTTTATTGCCAGAATTGGTTCAGCGAGAAGGAGTAGTAATTACTCCTGTACAACCAAGTATGTTAATGTATGTGAACTTATTTAGTACACAAGAAGATGATGATGAATTATTCTTATACAACTATGCATACACAAAAATAATTCCAGAAATACAACGTATTGATGGGATTGCGAGTGCTCAAATATTAGGGAGCCGTAAATATGCAATGCGGGTTTGGTTAAAACCAGATCGTATGCGTGCCTATAATGTCTCTGCAGAAGAAGTGATGGAAGCTATGCAAGACCAGAGTATAATTGCCCGACCAGGAAGGTTGGGAGGTAGCTCTGGTAAAACCTCACAAGCTTTAGAATATGTATTGACCTATGAAGAGAGGTATTCTGAACCTGAACAATATGAAGATATTATTATTCGTGCGACTGAAGAAGGAGAGCTTTTAAAATTAAAAGATGTAGCCGACGTAGAATTAGGAAGTGAGTTTTTTGATATTTATTCCAATTTAGATGGGCATCCTTCCGCATCCATTATTTTAAAACAGACTTTGGGTAGTAATGGTAAAGATGTTATTGATGAAGTTAAAAATAAGTTAGTAGAACTTAAAGCAGAATTACCTCCTGGTGTAGATTATAAAATAAGTTATGATGTTTCTAATTTCTTAGATGCCTCTATTGAGCAAGTAATTCATACACTTAGAGATGCCTTTATATTAGTGGCTATTGTGGTATTTTTATTTTTAGGAGATTGGCGTTCTACGTTAATTCCGATTATTGCAGTACCTGTTTCTTTGATTGGAGCATTTTTTGTGATGCAACTTTTTGGACTTTCCATTAACCTAATTACCTTATTTGCATTAGTGTTAGCTATTGGTATTGTAGTAGATAATGCCATTGTAGTTGTAGAAGCTGTACATGTTAAAATGGAGGAAGAGAACCTCACACCGTACAATGCTTCTTATGCTGTTTTAGGCGAAATAGGAGGGGCAATTATAGCAATTACTTTGGTAATGGTTTCTGTTTTTATTCCTATCTCATTTATGTCGGGACCTGTAGGGGTTTTCTACCGTCAGTTCTCTATCACCATGGCTGGGTCAATTATAATTTCTGCAATTGTAGCGCTTACCTTAACGCCAGTGTTATGTGCGGTATTGTTAAAAAATAATCATGGCAAGCCTAAAAGTAAGTCGCCTATAGATAAGTTTATAGCTTGGTTTAATAAAGGGTTTGAGAGGTTAACTGGTACCTATGTTAAAGTTTTGAATAAAATTGTAGCTAGACGTATGGTTACTTTCGGAATTCTAATAGCCTTTTGTGTTGGAATATTTTTAACCAGCAAAGTATTACCTGCAGGGTTTATTCCTAATGAAGATCAAGGGATGATCTATGCGATTATTCAAACACCTCCGGGAGCAACTTTGGAGCGTACCAATGATGTGGCCAGAAAACTTCAGAAAATATGTGAAGAAATGGATGGTGTAGCGTCGGTTTCATCATTAGCAGGGTACGAAATTATGACGGAAGGTAGAGGTTCAAATGCGGGTACGTGTTTAATTAACCTTAAGCCGTGGTCAGAACGTAGCCATTCTGTACATGAAATTATGGAGCTTTTAGAAGAAGAGACTAAAGATTTAGGTGCGGTGATTGAATATTTTGAGCCACCAGCGGTACCAGGTTTTGGTTCTTCAGGGGGTTTCTCCATGCGTTTGTTAGATAAAACAAACTCTACAGATTATCATGCTTTTGAAAAAATTAATAATGATTTCATGACAGCTTTAGGAGAACGAGAAGAGTTGTCTGGTTTGTTTACTTTTTACTCTGCTAATTATCCTCAGTATAAGTTAAAAATAAATAATAAAATTGCCATGCAGAAAGGGGTTACTATTGGCAATGCAATGGAAAATCTAAACATTCTAATAGGGAGTACTTATGAGCAAGGTTTTATACGTTTTGGAAGATTCTTTAAAGTGTATACACAAGCTGCTCCGGAGTATAGAGCATTACCAACAGATTTAGATAAGTTATTTGTTAAAAATGAAGAGGGTGAAATGGTGCCCTATTCGGCGTTCATGACTTTAGAGAAGAAGTTGGGGCCAAATGAGATTACGCGTTATAACTTGTATAATTCGGCCTCTATAAACGGACTTCCAGCTCCTGGTTTTACTACAGGAGATGCTATTACAGCTATCAAAGAAGTGGCAAAAGAAACACTGCCTAGAGGGTATGATATTGCTTGGGAAGGTCTTTCGTATGATGAAGCAAATAGAGGAAGCGAGTCTATCTATATTTTTGCCATCGTATTAATCTTTGTTTATTTTGTTCTTGCGGCGCAGTATGAAAGTTTCTTATTGCCATTTGCTGTTATCTTATCATTACCAGTAGGGATATTTGGTTCGTTTGCTTTACTTAAAGTAATGGGATTAGCAAATGATGTGTATGCACAAATTGGAGTAATTATGCTAGTAGGGCTACTCGGTAAAAATGCCGTATTAATTATAGAATTTGCGGTCCAGAAGCGTAGGCAAGGTGCCACGGTATTAGAGGCTGCAATAGAGGGTTCTCGCTCTAGATTTAGACCTATTTTAATGACCTCTTTTGCTTTTATTGCTGGTTTAATTCCACTTGTAATTGCTAGTGGAGCAGGGGCAATCGGGAATAGAACTATTGGTGGTTCTGCAATGGGTGGTATGCTAATCGGTACTATTTTTGGAGTAATACTTATTCCTGGCTTGTATTATATTTTCGGAACCATGGCAGATGGTAGAAGTCTTATAAAAGGAGAAGCTACAGAGCCAGTTTCAGAAGAGTTTATAAGAGAAACGGAAGTAGAGGGTAACACAAGAACATCACTTCGTGAGATTAAAAAACTTTTGAAAAAATTAACCAAAAAGAAAGATAATGAGAATTAATATAGGAAGAGTGTTAACGTATCGGAAGTCGTCTTTCGTGGGTTTTATAGCTCTTATGACGGTGTATGCCTGTGTACCTACTAGAACAGTAAGAGAAGAAAATAAAAGTGTTCCAGAACAGTATGCAAATCAGTCTTCAGATACCGTGAATACGGCTAAGATGAAATGGAAGGAATTCTTTTCAGACCCTTATTTAGTTTCTCTGATAGATACCGCATTGGTGCATAATCAAGAGTTAAATATCATGCTTCAACGCGTAGATATGTCTAAAAATGAAATAAAAGCGCGAAAAGGGGAATATTTGCCTTTTGTCAATTATTTTGGTGGCGCTGAGGTTGAAAAAGTAGGGGAGTATACGCGTAATGGCGCTGTGGAAAAAAACCTTGATATTAGAGAGGGGGAGGAATTTCCTGAACCATTAACTAACTATTCTTTTGGCTTAACAGCTTCATGGGAAATAGATGTGTGGAAGAAGTTGCGCAATGCTAAAAAATCTGCCGTTTTTGAATACTTATCTACGGTAGAAGGTAAGAATTTTATGGTGACTACTATAGTTTCCGAAATTGCAAATTCTTATTATGAGCTTTTAGCAGTAGATAGTCAGTTAGCTATCATTGACCAAAACCTAGAAATTCAGGAGAATGCCCTTAAAATGGTAAAACTTCAAAAACAAGCAGCAAGAGCTACAGAATTGGCAGTTAAAAAGTTTGAGGCAGAAGTCTTAAAAAATAAAAGTCACAGGTTTGAACTAAAGCAACAGATTGTTGAAATGGAGAATAAGATTAATTTTTTAGTCGGTAGAACTCCACAAAAAGTAGCTAGAAATTCAGAAGATTTTATTAAGGGTTCTGTTGATGCTATGTATGCAGGTGTGCCCTCTCAGTTACTTTTAAATCGTACCGATGTTCGTCAGGCAGAACTAGAATTAGAAGCGGCTAAATTGAATATAAGTGTAGCAAAAGCTAATTTCTATCCTTCATTTGATATCACTACGAGTGTAGGTTTAGAAGCTTTTAAACCGAAGTATTTAAATACAACTCCGGAATCTCTTTTGTACTCTGTTGTTGGGGATGTTGTAGGGCCTTTAATCAATAGAAATGCGATTAAAGCAGCGTATAAAAATGCTAATGATAAGCAGATACAAGCAGTTTTTGAATATGAAAAAGCTATTTTAAATGCTTATATAGAAGTTTCAAATGAACTTTCTAATATAGATAACTTAAAGAAAAGCTTTGATTTAAAAGTAGGGCAGGTAGATGCGTTAACGGAGTCTATTGATATTTCCATACGCTTGTTTCAGTCCGCTAGAGCAGATTATATGGAGGTACTTTTAACCCAGCGTGACGCGCTAGAGGCTACTATTGAACTTATTGAAACCAAAAAAGATCAAATGATAGCACAAACCGCTATGTATAAAGCACTAGGTGGTGGTTGGAATTAAGGATTCTATAAGACCTGCTTAAATACCATGAAAAAGCCTGTAAAGAAATTTACAGGCTTTTTTATTTTTTATGTCCCGTCCTGAAATAAGTTGACACAAAATCGACTTATTTATGAAACATTCAATTATTACGGTAGACAAGCGTACCCAACGCGATTATAATTTGGGCTTTAAATTAAGTGTTGTCCATCAGGTTGAAAAAGGCGAAATGACTTATAAGCAGGCGCAAAAGGCTTATGGTATTCAAGGTAGAAGTACTGTTTTGGTTTGGTTGAGAAAACATGGTACATTAGATTGGACTAAACCAATACGCCATCAAATGCCAAAATCAAAAGAAACACCTGCCCAAAAAATCAAACGCTTGGAGAGAGAGCTTTCCGATGAAAAACTCAGGAACAAAATTCTCAATACTATGATTGACATCTCCGATAAACAGTATGGTACCGCTATCAGAAAAAAGCATTCGCCCAATCAATCCAGCGCATCCGACAAGAACAACGATTAAGTTTATCTCGTTGTTGTCGATTGTTTGGGGTAAGTAGACAAGCGGTCTATCAAGCAGAAAAACGGATTATAAAAAGAGAACAGGAGTTTATAAAAGTAAAGAACTTGGTTGAAGGTGTTCGCAAGGATATGCCCCGGCTCGGTACACGAAAGCTGTATTACCTGTTAAAGGAAGAATTCGCAAAGCACAATTTAAAAATAGGAAGAGATGCCCTGTTTGGATATTTGCGCTCGGAATCGATGCTGATAAGGCCAAGGAAGAATTACACCAAGACAACAAACTCTAAACATTGGCTTAGAAAACATCCTAATCTGATGAAAGAAATCAAAGTTTCCAGACCAGAAGAGTTCTTCGTCAGTGACATTACATATATCAAAAGTAGAGAGCGGACACATTATCTATCCTTGGTAACCGATGCCTATAGTAGAAAAATAATGGGATATCACCTTAGTGATGATATGAGTGCCGAAAATGTGGTAAAAGCAGTAAGAATGGCTAAAAACAATAGATTGACAAGTAAAGATCTAATTCATCATTCCGATAGAGGATTGCAGTATTGCTCCGGCATATACCAAAAAGAACTAAGGCTAAGCAATATGACTCCGTCAATGACAGATGGTTATGATTGCTACCAAAATGCATTGGCAGAACGAATCAACGGCATATTGAAAGGGGAATTCCTAATCTATAAATGTAACACTGGCAAAGAGTTGAAAAAGCTTATAGCAGAATCAATAAAAACGTATAACAACAAAAGACCACACTTGAGTCTAAAATATAAAACACCTAACTTTGTACATAACAAAAAACCAGAGAAGCTAGCTTCTCTGGTTTAATATTAATTATTTAAAAACTGTCAACCTATTTTAGGACGACTCATTATGACGCTTTTGATGCAACTATTTTGTTGATGACACAAATTATATTATTGTCTGCTAAGCGAGAAGCGTTTAATCTTCCAGTCTTGGATTCTGTTTCAAGCTATTCAAATAAGGCCTCAGAGACATAAGCTTTTAGTTCCTGAATAGCTGTACTATTAAATAGGGTAACTTCTCCGGTGTGTTTGTTAATTAAGCTATAATAATAAGTGAATAGTTCCATACTTATTTCAAATTTTAGATGCAACTGGTATATTTTTAAGTTATAAAATTAAGAATAGACTATTTTTTAAATGTGCTCAATTGCTAAAAAAGAAAACTCAAATCGCTTGACAAGTACATATTATAGCGTTTAGAAACATATCAGCGATAGCCTAGCAATGCTTATTTATAAGTTAAAAACTTATATTTGACATCATTGCAGAATATATATTCTCATTTTTGCGTTGTACATAAACACTAAAATTATTTTAATCAAACGATAATTTTATAGGGAGCCTAGTACATTAAATAAAACACTACAATAGCAACAAATGGAAAATTTTAAGCATATAAAAGTAACCACAACTTCTTCACTACAGAATGTTGAAATAGTAGAATACCTAGAACCCATTTCTGTAAATATTGTTATTGGGATGAATTTTTTTGAAGATTTTCTAACTGGATTTCGGGATGTTTTCGGAGGTAAATCTAACACGTATACCAAATCATTAGAAAAAATTAATGAAGAAGCTATTATTGAACTTAAAAGGCGTGCCCATTATTTAAATGCAAATTACGTTATTGGTTTAAGTATTGATAATGATGAGATTTCGGCGCAAGGAAAATCAATGTTAATGGTTACCGCTATGGGGACAGCGGTAAGAGTAGCAGGAAAGGCTAAAAATGTAATTAAAAATTCAACCTCCATAAATTTAGAAGCTTTTGAGCAATTGTCTTTAAAAGCACGATTGTTGGCTAGTGCAGAGAAAGATGAATTGATTTTAACAGAAAATAAGTGGAATCAAATTATAGAAAATCAAGTATCAGAATTAATTCCATTTCTTTTGACCAAGCTCACCAATAACTTAAGTCAGTTTGATGTCAAAGAAAATATTAAATTATTTTTTGATTCGCTAGAAAGAGAAGATACAATAAAACAAATTTTTAATTTTTTAGAAGAGAATGAAGATAGAGATTTGGAGTATGTACTTGAAGTCATACAAGAATTGCATATGGTAGATTATACTAAAAATCTTAAACTACTAACAAGTAAAAAACCGTATTTAAACACTTTAGGCGCTTCAATTGCAGGAATGCATAAGAAGGCTTATTATACAGCTGATATAAAATTGATTCAAGAGACTATTATGGTGCTAGAGGAAAAATTTCCTGTTAAAGCTAACTTTTTGAGATCTAAAGAATCGTTTTCAGATAAAGAAATTGATGTTTGGAAATGTGAATGCGGAACTGAAAATAATTTGGAAAGAGAAACCTGTAGAGCATGCAAAACAGATATTCATGGGTTAAAAGATGCTACAATTAATCTAAAAGAAATTAAAGAAGGTTTAATTTTTAAGTTGGCACTTTTAGAAAAAAACTTTGTTTAATTCTATTCCAAAATATTAAATAATTTATATGAAAAAGTTCATCTTACTGCTATTAAGTATAATTTGTATTTCATGTGTACGTGGTTTAGATAAAAAATATCAAAAGGCTACCAAGGTAGAAGATTTAAGTGAAGTGGCAGAGCAGATTACACCGTTACAACTTATTCAGCTTAAGTCTTACGTCAGTGAATTGGAATCAAACGGAGCTAGTTTAACGGATAAAACATATCGAAAACTTCTTTTTGAAATTGAAGAAATTGAATATAAAAAAGCGTTAAAAATAGAAGAAGAGTTAACAGAAGAAACAAAAAGGGTAGAGGAGGAAAGTTTAAAAGCCCGTATAACGCTTAATTCGGATATGTTATGCTCAAAAAAATGGATTATTTCAGCATTTGGACTGCAGTTAACGATTCCTAATAATTCTAATGAAAATATTGAATTAGCTAAAACCATATTAAACAAAACAAATTACTTTAAGGGAGTAACTATGAGTTTTGTTTTAGGAGAACACAAGAACAGATCATTTGTACGCGGTGTGTTTGATCAGAAATTTACTTCCTTAATGAGCGGAAACAGAAAAAAAACAAAAGAATATTTTGAGGATGGAACTTTTGTAGAGAAATTGGGTGATGAAGAGTATACCGGAACTTGGGAGTTTATTAGTGAAAATGAATTTGAAGAAACTAGGTTTTTTCCAGAAGAACGCTTAAATAAAAAAGAATATTTTACTATCGAAATACTTAATTTAAGTGAAAATTTATTTTCGTTTTACGAGATGGAAAGAGACCCATATGCTGAAGTGGATACTATAAGAACCTATTTTGAAATGGATACCGCTGAAAAATAGCTTTGGAATAACGAAAATATGAAAAGAACAATTTATTTTATTCTAGCTTTTGCATTGCTTTGCAACACCTGTAAAGAAGTTGTTAAAGAGCCTGTGAATATTGCTACGGAAAAAGAAGATAGTTTTAGAGTGTTTACAGCGCCGAGCCAATTAAGAAATGAATATTCAAATTTTAATTCCGTAGATGCCGTAAATAAAATTGCTGAGATAGAGAATGAATATTTTAATAGTTATCCAACTGTCGGAAGTATCTATTACGGAACCCAATGGTATACTGATTTAGAGCAGCGTACTATAGAAAAGGATTCAATTTCAGTATTTCAAAAATATGGATTGGAAAAAAATAATATAAAGTTAGACAGTATGCATTGTACTATTTATGCGGTTAAAGCTTTAGAGTCTGGTTTTGGAACTGAGTTTGAAGCTATTAAAAAAAAGCATAAAGCTATTTGGTCTAACCGTGAATATGCAGGATGGAGTTTAGGGTATATTTTGACTAAATTTTATCATTGGAAAGCCTATCTGATTATTTCAAAAAACTCAGAAGAATATACAAGTTGTTTATCTAATTTCAAGAAATACAAAAAATACCATGTATGGAAACAACCAAATATTCCCTTAGAAGGGGTTTTTGATGTTAATGAAGATATGTCGGAAATTGAGCAACTCTTAAACGCAAATGAATTTGGATGGGGTTTTAGTGATCAAGGTTGGCACACTTGGATTACAAGGTTTGATTCTCTAAAAGAGTGTAATTGGTGGGGAGCACCCATCAGAAAATACGACGAGGAAAATAATAAACCTTTATTTTTAAAAACGAAATTTAGTAATTATAGCGATTACTACTCGCATGTTGTTATATTTCCCCCTAAAATTAATCCAGAAAATGTAGTGCCTACAGACTAGCGTATTTATTAAATTTAAAGCTGTCAGTAAGAATCACCTGTAAGGTAAAAAAGCGTAAAATTAGAAGTATTATCTTTCCGTGAATTATAGTTAAAAATAAAATAACATGAATTACGCCCTAATAATTGCATTCCTGTCGCTATCTGTTTCTTGTAGTACTGATGAGAAGTCCGCCAGCACAGTAAACGATACTGAGGATAGTGCGTCTCCAGTAGAAAGTAATGCAATCCCCGTTTACAACCAAGCATACCAAGAAAATTTTGAAGCAGATAAGATTAGTGCTATTTTAAATAGTGCCAAAAATGGATATGTTTTATTAGATCCTTTTCAGGATGAGGTAACGGATCATGTAGCAGCAATACAGGCAAATGGTAACCAAGTAGGCGCTTATATCAGTATTGGTACCGGTGAAACCTATAGAGATGACTATGCGCAAATAAAGCCCTACTTAGTAGCAACCCCTTGGGGAGAATGGCCCGATGAGTTTTTTGTAAAAGAAACATCAACAGGAGTGCTAGAAGTAATGAAGGCAAGAATAGATAAGATTGCAGCTTGGGGCTTTGATTGGGTAGAGTTTGATAATATGGATTGGGCTTTTGATGATGAATCAAGAGACGCCTATAAGATAACAGCGACCGAAAGTGAAGCAATTTCTTATTATCAAGAGTTATGTGCTTATGTTCATTCAAAAGGAATGAAATGTATGGCGAAAAATAGGGTAGAAGATGCTACTGATTTTGATGGTGTATTGTATGAATCCTATACCGATGAAAAAAATTGGAGGGATCAATCAGGAGCACAAAGCTTTTTAGATGCAGGTAAGTTGGTAATTATTAATCATTATAATGAGAAATCTTGCGGAGAAGTGTATGCGGAATATAAAGGGATATATAATGATAACCTTTCTTTTATATGCGAAGATGCTACTCTTAAAAAGTATGTTCATTTTAATGAGTAGGTGAGCATATCGTATCTAAATGTAAAAAGCCCAGTAAATTTTAAATTTACTGGGCTTTTTTTTGTGGAGCCGGGGAGAATCGAACTCCCGTCCAAACAAGCAATTACAATGCTTTCTTCATGCTTAGTTTTCATTTGGTTTTCGATGCACAACCGACTGAAAACCGCCTATTATACACTTAGCTTCTGAAATTTTTGTGATACTACCAAAGCAATAATACCCTTGTGTTGACATTTCTGGTGCTCCTAATAGAATCGCCGCCAACAAGGGCTATTCCGGAACATCTCGCTTCTCTACCTAGTAGAGACGAGGCTAAATCCTACTGTAATTCAGATTAAGCGGCAAGAGCGTAATTATTTTCGCCAATTAAAAGTGTGGAAAATGTGATTAACGAGCTGTAGCCCAGCGCTCGGCATGCTTACATCCCAATTGGTCTCGCTGTCAAAACCAGGCGGCCCCTTGGAAAATTTTCAATGAACTAATACGCTATAAAAAGAATGTTCCTTTTTTCTAGCAGATGTCAAAGGTAGTTCAAAAACTATTCCAAAAAAAGTTTTGCTTGTCATCTTGTCATATGTTACATTTACAACTATTGGAATAGGTTAAGTTGTAAAAGTGTATTTATGAAATTTGGAATCATTAGAGAGCGCAAAAATCCACCAGATAGAAGAGTAGTTTTGTCTCCAGAGGCATGTCAGAAACTATTGGTAAAACACCCTGAAGCTATAATAAAAGTGGAGCCCTCTCCAATTAGAACGTATGCAGATGAAGACTATACAAACTTAGGCTTATCCTTAAGTTCAGAAATGATAGATTGTGATGTTCTGCTAGGGGTAAAAGAAGTGCCGATCGAAGATTTAATTCCAAATAAAAAATATTTTTTCTTTTCTCATACGATAAAAAAACAGCCTTATAATCGTGAGCTTTTGAGGGCATTTCTTGATAAAAATATAGAGATGTATGATCATGAGGTTATCACGAACGAAAAAGGACAGCGTTTAGTAGCGTTTGGTAGATATGCCGGAATTGTTGGAGCATATAATGGTTTTAGAGCTTACGGACTTAAATATGAGTTATTTAATTTACCAAAAGCAGAAACAGTAACAGACCAGAATGCTTTGATTCAGGCATTAAATAGTATTGAGTTGCCTCCTATAAAAATTCTTCTAACAGGAAAAGGAAGAGTAGGAAATGGTGCGAAAGAAATGCTAGATGCCATGGGATTACAGAAAGTTACGGTAGCAGATTATTTATCAAAATCGTTTGAGGAACCAGTATATTGTCAAATTGATGCTTCTGAATATAACAAAAGGAAAGATGGTGTAAGAGGAAGTAAGGCAGAGTTTTTTAAGAACCCTGAACTATATCAATCAAATTTTACACGCTTTACCAAGGTAACAGATTTTTTTATTGCCGGTCATTTTTATGGTACTGGTGCGCCTTATCTATTTACTAGAGAAGATGCAAAACACGAAGATTTTAGTATAAAAGTTGTGGCAGATGTAAGTTGTGATATTGATGGTCCTGTGGCAACGACTATCAGACCTTCAACTATTGCAGCTCCAATATATGGGTATGATCCTAGGACTGAAAAGGAGGTAGATTTTAAAGCGACAAACGCTATTGCTGTTATGGCGGTAGATAATTTGCCTTGCGAATTGCCAAGAGATGCGAGTGAGGGTTTTGGAGATGCTTTTCTTAAAAATGTTATTCCAGCATTTTTTAATAACGACGAAAATGGCGTTTTAGAGCGTGCAAGGATGACACAAAATGGAAAGCTCACCCAGCGTTATGCCTATTTGCAGGACTATGTAGACGGTAAGGAGTAAAAGCTAAAGAAAATACCATTCTAATTAAATATTCAAGGGTAAAGAAAAAAGTAATCTTCTTGCTTATCCTTTAGGAAGCCAATTTCTTGTATCTAAATAAAAAACAGTAATTACCCCAAGCGTATAGGCTACTAAATCCTGTATGCTAAAACTATTGCCAAAAATTAAGTTGGCCCATTTATTTTGATCCAAGTTTAAGAGCTGTAAAAATGTAGTTCGTTGTAAAAACTCAACCGTATAAGAAAGAACTAACGTTACAATTGCCATGTATAACGGATTGGTTTTTATAAAGCTTCTAAGAAAACAATAGATAAGTATTACAACGAGAAAATCACCCACAGTATGTCTTATGAATCCAGTTTTTAAAAAGTAAGCAATCGCAATCTCAAGAACTAAAATTGTACTAAAAACAGTAAAGTGAATTTTGTTAAAAATAAATTTCATGATAGTTAAATAATAAGAGATACTAGTTAAAATTGTATTTGACATTAGCGGTTCCTTACACCGCACAGAATTGTATTTCTAAAAACTATAGTACGATGCCATTAAAACTCTAATTGATTAAATTCTGGTATAAGAGTCCTATAGCAATGTTAATGAGAACCATAAGTAGAGTGCTGATGTTTTCTTCAAAATCTTTGTAATTTACTAAGGTATTTAAAATTGAAACGATTAGAATAATCAAGTTCAGTAGGGCTGCAATCAAAACAGGTATGATTGCTACTACTGTAATAGTTTCTACGGCTAAAACGACAAGGAATAACACTGTCTCGAGACTAAAAGAATATAACGTAATCCTTACAGCTATTCTATTTAGTTTATGGGTGAAATAAGACATCATTTTAATGGTAGATTAAGGAGTAAATGGAATATTCCTGCCAACTTTTTTCTTTCTCCTGGTGTATAAAGCGAGAATATTTAGTAGTAATGCTCGCTTCAAATGCAGTTGCTTTTTTCTTCTCGCTATATTTTTTTAATTGAATGCTGTTTGTGTTTCCTAAGTCAATAAGGTATTGAATATCTACATTTTCAATAGTATTTAAATTGTAATAGGTAATAGATTTATCCCAAGGAATTATGGCGCTTACAAATAGCACTGCAAAAATTACAGCAACGTTTGACCGTATTAAATAGATGAAACTTTTGGTTTTTGAAACTTTCAAGTAGGTGGTACATAAACCTGCGAGGATAAATAGTAAGTACACAAAAACTCCAATTCTTTTATAGGTTAATCCTAAAGTGGCCACGTATGTATAATTCTTATACCCTGTAAACAAGACCAGAATAAGGTTCATGGCAATCCAGATATAGCATAAGATCTTAATATTCTTACTTTTGGTGTAAAAATTAAGATCACCTCTAAAGAAATATAAAATAATTGCAATAGCGCAGATAATTGATAACAGTAGGGCATAGACTCCTTGATGTACAGATTTTGAGTATTCAGAATTTGTACTTGTGTCAGTGTCTATCAGATAGATAAAATCGGTTATTAGAAATATAAAAAGCAAACTATTTAATGCTATAAATATGATACTGCCAAGGGTGTATTCATCGGCTAGTTTTTTATTTTGTTCTAAGGAAAAATTTGGGGTAGACTTTTTCAGTGTATTGCCTTGTGCGTGATCTAAGGTTATTAGGGTCTCTGGATAATATGGCTTTAAAATATGTAAGAAGATAAAGTATCCAAATACCGTAAATAGGAGCCATGGAAAGCTTAAGAAATCAAAATTTATTGCAGAAATAAGGCCACTGAAAACAGGATTAGACTTTTGGTATAGTAAGGAGAATAGTATGATTAAGCCTAAAGCGATGCCCAGAGCTTTGAGGATAGTTTTAGTTTTTGAAGATACTGCAGTGTTTTTATGATCCTCTTTTGTTAAATAACTATTTAATTGATGAATAGAGGCCAATACCATGTTGGTGAGCCCTATGAACCAACTTAAATACAAGGAGTTTTTGGGTGCAATACTTTTTCCCATATAAATTAGAAACGCCATGGCGTGAACGAAAATCTTAAAATTAGTAGGATCTAGAAAGACCATTAATGCAGTAAAAAGATAGGTAAGGGCATACTTTATAGTTTCTTTTTGAGATTTATGCTCTAGGAGTACTAAACTGATGATTACTAAAGAAAGAATGACAAGGTTAATTCCCATAGTCTTGCTATATAGCAGTACACTAAACACTAAGGATGCTGAAATTGATTTGATATGGATGTTCATACTATAATTTTTAGTTGATAAAGAAGGCAGTTCTGATGTTATGAATTGGTAGGTGTACTAATTTTTGAAAATCTATTTGATAAAATTTTGATGAACGCTTCCCTCTTTTGTATTCCTGAAGGAACCTTTTAAAATGAGAGCAGTAAAAAATAGTGCCAATGGTGAGTACGGAAAAAAGGTATAAACTTCTTTTTCCATTTCCCCATAAAAAATATTGCATGCTAATCTCTTCTGGAACTGTCGTTCCTATGTTTGTTAATACATGGTAAATATCATGGCTTTCAAGCTTTGACTGTAATTCAAAATTATTCTTGGTTAAAAAGTGGTACAATTCAGCGCCTAATGAGTTGGGAGGTAGGGCTACTAATTCTTTCACAGTAACCGTCCAAGGCTTATTTTTCTTAAAATACTTTTGATATGGTTTTTTACTCACCTCATAGAGCTGTTCAAAAATAAATGCTTTCATAATTTATAAATTAAAAGTACTTTGAATTTCAAAGTAAGTGGATAAAAAAATAGATTAGAATTTTTTAATTAAATTTTCAAGAGCATCTATGTGCTTTTTAAATGCTTCTTTACCTAATGGAGTGGCAGCGTATCTAGTATTTGGTTTTCTTCCTATAAATCGTTTCTCTACCACGATATACGCCTCTTTTTCTAAAGCTTTGGCATGGCTTGCTAAATTACCGTCTGTAACATCAAGCAACTCTTTAAACATATTAAAGTCAGCATATTCATTCACCATGAGTATACTCATCATGCCCAGTCTGATGCGATGATCAAATGTCTTGTTTATGTTGTTTATAAGTCCCAAATCTATTGTCTATCGTATTTATAATACATCACTATTCCGTAAAGGATATGAAGAAATCCAAAGCCTAAGGCCCAAAAATACAAACCATAACCTATAAATTGTGTAGCTATTAAACCAATAATAATATTAGCTAATCCTAAATAACGGACATCTCCTAAGGTATATTTACTTGCATTTAAACAAGCTAGACCGTAAAATATTAATGTAGCAGGAGCAATAAGCCCCAAAGTCTGATTTTGAAATAGAATGAGACAGAACAACCCTCCCGTAAGGAGTGGTACCATAAAATTAAAAAGCAAACGCTTAGACGTCCTGTTCCATATGTTTTCACCACTCTTTTTTGACTTTCTTCGTGTGAGAATTACGCCTGTAAGGATGGAGGCGATAATTACGATTAAGGCAATCGCAATTAACTGTTCGGGAGCACCAATACTTAAGAACAACTTCTGACTATAGGTAGACGTATTTTGAATGTTTGTAATAATTTTATTGGCAAAATAAGCGCCAACTAAAGAATAGACTCCGGCTAATATTCCAGATAAACCACTAAGAGAAATAAAACGAGATGATTTGTTCATCAAATTTTTGATTTCATGTATATCGTCTAAATAGTTTTTTGATTCCATCTTAAAGTACTTTGAAATACAAAGTAAGTTTAAATTTCTGTTTCTTCCTATATTTATTTTAAAATTTTTAGTATTTATTAGAGTTAAAGTGAGAAGGTTATAGTGTCTTCCTTTTCAATAAAGGTTTTATGGCAACAAATGAAACCCACATAAAACCTCCAAATATAAGCGTCCACATCCATGTTTCTTTCATGAATAGGGTATGGAAGATACTGTAGAATAGAATATCGGGTTTAGAAATAATATCCCAAGAATTGAAGCGTAAAAATCTGCCTAGGAATATTCCGAATCCACCAAGTAGACAAATGCTAAGTATAACAAGATGGGTAATTTTGGTACTGTACTTATGAGTTAACAGATGAAATATATCTAGTAAAGAAATAACTCCCATAAGTAAGCCGTTTATGGCAAAAATTAATATGAGCAGAAAATCAAACAGTTGGATGCCATAATCATTGTCTACATGTTTTAGATCGGTTATAATGTAAGGACTATTTGGGATGAATAAAAGCCAAAGAATAACGAAAAGTATGCTAAGAAATTTAGACGTACTTATTTTTTGGTTGTACCGTAAGGCTTTAGAAAAAACTACGGGTAAAAAGGCTAAAAATAGATTCCAAAGGAGAAAAGTAAAAAAAATAGTTTCGCTGTAAATTACCCTAGCGATAAGTAATATAGTACCGAGTATAGTTAGGAATACTAGAATTTTATAGCGTCTATGCTTTTTTATATGTTGGACTATTTCTGTCAATTTTTGGTATAATATAGTTTAAGTTGAAAACGTAAAAACCTGTATTTTGTTGCGATGTACTTGCACTATACTGCTTTTAGCCTTCTAAAACATGTAAAGCAATAAATTAATTTAATTTGAGTTTTTAGTAGTACACATAAAACAATATACAATGAAAAAATTATTTTGGTCCCTTATTCTAGCATTTACTGTGATGAGTTGTTCTAGTGATAAGGATGATTCAAGTGCGGATACGATCAGTGATCAGACCCTTACGGGAACTGTAGAAGGGAAAGCTTTTACAGTACAAGGCGGTAAGGCTTTTTTTAGGTCGAGCACGAGTACAGAAGAAATTACCATTTATCTCACCAACGAAAATTTTGGTTGCGATTCAGATATCTTTGATTATACGTTAACGATAAATGCTTCGGTTCCAAATATGGTAGGCGTATATACAGATGTTAATATCGTAACTCAAGACGGGAATAATACCCCATTTAATAGTTTAGTTGAAACCATTGTAGAGATTACTGCTGTATCTGATACTGAAATTTCAGGAAAAATGAAACTCAACAAAGAAGGTTCAGAAGCGTTTCCTGAAAGTATTTTTGAAGGTGCTTTTACGGTTTCAATTTGTGAGTAAATTATTTTACAAATAACAAGTAATAAAAAAAGGGAAAACAGTTTGTTTTCCCTTTTTTGTTGTATTTATTTTAGGCTATTCACTGTTTTTCGAATAGCCACCAAATTGGTTAAAAGCTTTTCTAAATGATCTAAGTGTAACATATTCGCTCCATCACTTTTTGCAATAGATGGGTCATAATGCGTTTCCATAAAAATACCATCTGCACCGGTAACAATACCTGCGCGAGCTATAGTTTCAATCATATCTGGTCTACCGCCTGTAACACCACTAGTTTGATTGGGTTGTTGTAGCGAATGGGTAACATCTAAAACCACAGGAGCATATGCTTTCATGGTAGGAATGCCTCTAAAATCTACAATCATATCTTTATAGCCAAACATAGTGCCACGGTCTGTAATCACCACTTGCTCATTGCCAGAATCGGTTACCTTAGTTACCGCATGTTGCATGCTTTCAGGACTCATAAATTGCCCTTTTTTAAGATTTACAACTTTTCCTGTATTTGCAGCAGCCACCACCAAATCTGTCTGGCGGACTAAAAAAGCAGGGATTTGTAAAACATCTACATATTCTGCCGCCATCGCTGCATCTGTAACTTCATGGATATCTGTTACGGTTGGAACGTTGAAAGTCTCAGATACTTTTCTCAAAATTTTTAGGGCCTTTTCATCGCCAATTCCAGAGAAAGAATCTACACGGCTGCGGTTAGCTTTCTTAAAGCTGCCTTTAAAAATATAAGGTATTTTAAGCTTATCAGTAATTTCAACAATACGTTCAGCAATACGCATCGCCATATCTTCCCCTTCAATAGCACAAGGGCCACATAAAAGGAAAAAATTATCACTATTGGTGTGTTTTATTTGAGGTATCTTATCTAGATTCATTTGTGCATATAATTAAGGCTACAAAGATAATAGAATTCAGGTTGAATTACTATAGCTAGAACATCCTCAAAATCAGTTAAATAAAAAAAGCGGAACTTTTTAATATGCTATTAAAAATAGCAGTACCTTTGCGCAAAATTTAGCAGGAAAAGTTCCTTTAATAAAGTATTTATGTCAGCAACAAAAAATATTGCCATTATTGCCCATGTCGATCACGGTAAGACTACCTTGGTAGATAAAATTATGTATCACTGTCAGTTGTTTAGAGAAAATCAAAACACAGGTGATTTAATATTAGATAATAACGATTTAGAGCGTGAAAGAGGTATTACCATTACTTCTAAAAACGTTTCTGTAGTATATAAGGATACTAAAATTAATATTATTGACACTCCTGGTCACGCCGATTTTGGTGGTGAAGTAGAGCGTGTATTAAACATGGCTGATGGTGTTTTATTGTTAGTAGATGCTTTTGAAGGGCCAATGCCACAAACACGTTTTGTATTACAGAAAGCGATTGACTTAGGTCTTAAGCCTTGTGTAGTAATAAACAAAGTGGATAAGGAAAACTGTACTCCTGAAGAAGTTCATGAAAAAGTTTTTGATTTAATGTTTGAATTAGGTGCTGAAGAATGGCAACTAGATTTTCCAACCGTTTATGGTTCAGCTAAGAATAACTGGATGAGTGACGATTGGAAAAATGAAACTACCAATATAGAGCCATTATTAGATATGGTAATTGAGCATATTCCAACTTTTGAACCTAAAGAAGGAACTACACAAATGTTAATTACCTCTTTAGATTTCTCTTCTTTTACAGGTCGTATTGCGATTGGTAGATTATTAAGAGGCGATTTAAAAGAAGGGCAGCAAGTTTCTTTAGTAAAAAGAGATGGGTCTATTGTGAAAACAAAAATAAAAGAACTTTATACGTTCGAAGGTCTTGGTAGACTTAGAGTAGAAGAAGTTGAGACTGGTGATATTTGTGCTATTGTAGGTTTAGAAGGTTTTGAAATTGGTGATACTGTTGCTGATATCGAAAGTCCAGAAGGATTAAAAACAATTGCTATAGATGAGCCAACAATGAGTATGTTGTTTACAATTAACGATTCTCCATTCTTTGGTAAGGATGGTAAATTTGTAACGTCTCGTCATATTAAAGACCGTTTGGCGCGTGAGTTAGAAAAAAACTTAGCATTACGTGTTAATGACACGGATAGTGCAGATAAGTTTTTAGTATTCGGTAGAGGTGTATTACACTTATCGGTATTAATAGAGACTATGCGTCGTGAAGGTTACGAAATGCAAATTGGTCAGCCACAAGTTATCATCAAGGAGATTGATGGTGTTAAATGTGAGCCTGTAGAGCAATTAACTATTGATTTGCCAGAAGAAGTTTCAGGTAGAGCAGTAGAAATGGTGTCTATGCGTAAAGGTGAGATGACAAGTATGGAAGCTAAAGGTAACCGTATGATTTGTGAGTTTTTAATTCCATCTCGTGGTATTATTGGCTTAAGAAACCAATTATTGACGGCAACAGCTGGTGAGGCTATTATGTCACACCGTTTCTTGGAATACCAACCAATGAGAGGCGATATTCCTCAAAGACAAAATGGTTCATTAGTTTCAATGGAAATGGGAAAAGCTATTCCTTATTCAATTGATAAATTACAAGATAGAGGTAAATTTTTCGTTGAACCAGGAGAAGATATTTATGAAGGCCAGGTTATCGGAGAAAACTCTAGAGGTGACGATATGTCTGTGAATATTACAAAAACTAAAAAAATGTCTAACGTACGTTCTTCAGGAGCAGATGATAAGGCAAAAATTGTACCTGCAATTAAGTTTTCATTAGAAGAAGCTTTAGAATATATTCAGAAAGATGAATATGTAGAGGTAACTCCTAAGTTTATTAGATTAAGAAAAATCTACTTAACTGAAAACGAACGTAAGCGTAATAAAATAGCTTAATACTTTAAGCACTTTTAACTAAAAACCCAAGATGAAAATCTTGGGTTTTTTTGTAAGGAATTTTTAAAAAAGCGACTTATTTCTCTAACACTTAAAATACATCAATGAAATTAGGATTAAATATAGCCCTTGTTGCACTATTGCTGTTAGTTGGGTCATGCAAAGAGCAACCTAAAAAAACAGAAACTGTAACCTCTAAAGAGGTTCAGGAACCTGCTTATCATATTCCAGAAACTTGGGTAGCTAATAGAGTAGGTAAAGCAAAAGAAAGATTAAATGCTACAGACGCAGGTAAAATTGTTTGGAGTGCAATGGAAGCACATGGCGGCTTAGCTACTTGGTATAATAATGGTTACTTAGCTTTTAGGTTTGATTACCAGCCATTAGACGGTTCTACGCGTAGAAACTCCTACCAGACCATTGATACTTGGAATAATAAAGCGAGACATACAAGTTATGCGGATAGTACAGCAATTTTTGGTTGGGACGGAAAAGAGGCTTGGGTTAAAGCTAAAGATAGTACAGCTTTTGAATATGATACTAGGTTTTGGGCTTTAACACCTTTGTACCTTGCGGCACATCCTTTTATTTTAGATGGTGAAGGGGTAAATTTAGAATTGTTACCGCAGAAAGAATATAAGGGGAAGTTGCAAGATGTTGTGAAAGTTACTTTTGGTAAAAATGTAGGTGATGCACCAGATGATTTTTATATTTTATATTTTGATAAGGATACTCATATAAATAGTGCTACTAGATATATTGTTTCGTATCCTCAATACTTTCCAAAAGGAGGTCATGCTCCAGAGAAAATTATGGAAATTGTAGGACAGAAAGAAACCAACGGAATTCTTCTTCCAACTGGGTTAAAAACACATTGGTTAGATGAAAATGAGGAAATGGGAGAATATATTACTAAAATAGAAATTAGTGATGTTACATTTATACCAGAAGTTCCTGAGGATTATTTTTCTAAACCAGAAGGCGCAAAATTAGTACCTGCTAAATAAGAATATATAGGATATAAGAAAGCCTCAAATTCATTGAATTTGAGGCTTTTTTTATGGAAATTAGGTTTTATTTTTTCTTTTTAAATGCAGCAGTAGCTGCGCCAATGATTCCTGCATAGTTTTGTAATTCGGCTGCAATCACAGGTGTATCAATTTTTATGTATTCTTTAAATTCATCAAAATCCTTAGAAGTCCCTCCGCCTATGATTATTAAATCTGGTGAAACAATAAACTCAACATACTTTAAGAATTTATTAAATCTTTTCCCCCATTTTTTATAGCTCAATTTTTCTTTTTCTTTAATGGAGGCGGCAGCATAATGTTCAAATTTATCATGCTTTTTATAAGGAATTTGACCTAATTCAAAATTGGGCAACAATTCTCCATTAAAAAAAGCGCCACTGCCTAAACCAGTGCCAATAGTAATCATAATTACCAAGCCTTTTTTTCCTTTTCCTATACCATAGTTCATGGTGGCATATCCTGCTGCATCTGCATCATTGATTACGGTAACAGGTAAACCTGTGTAATCGCTAAAAAGTTCCTCTGCGTTTACACCTAGCCATTTTTTACTTAAATTCCCATGAGCTTTACAAACTCCATTTTTAATAATAGTAGGGAAACCGCAACCAATAGGACCTTGATATTTAAAATGTTTAACAATTTTAGCAAATATTTCTGCTATTTCTTCGGGTTTTCCTGATTTTGGAGTTTCTATTCTGAAACGTTCGGTTAGTAGCTCGCCTGTAACGGTATTCACTAATGCCCCTTTAATTCCTGAGCCTCCAATATCAATTCCTAATAAAGTCATTTGTTTATTTTAATGGTATAGTACAGCAAAAGTAGCGAAAAAAAATTATGATTTTGTTAACTTTTTACTCACTTAAGTAAACCCTCGTGATGTAAATAGTCAAATATGATTTTATCAACTTCAGAAACTTGCTCTTTATCTTCGTAATTTAACCAAACAAATTCTTCTATCTCAGAAGCAGCTTGTAGCCTTCCAGTATATTCAGCAAAATAACAGGTCATTCTAACTAATGTGCCAGGTTTATGGCTGTCTGCTTGTGCTTCAAAAACACCGAGAAAATCTAAAGTTTTCACGAGTAAATCAACATTTAATTCTTCTTTAATTTCACGTAAAAGAGCAACGTGATCTGTTTCTTCGCCTTCTCTTTTGCCTCCTGGGATGTAGTATTTGTTTCTTCCTTTACTTCGTGTGCTTAATATTTGATAATTATTAATATGAATCCATGCTAATTTATCGATAATTTGATCGGTTGGTTCAATATAATAATCAATAGAATTTAAGGAGTGATTGGGGTCTAATTTATCTAATATGGTATCTATGAATTTACCAAAACTAGTAAGTGTTTCTAGCTGTTTATTTCTGCCCAGAGCGCTAGAGATTGTTTCGTCTCTATTGCCAAATTTATAGCCCAATGGAGTTATCCATAAGGTGTTAATTAAGTGTTGCATTGCAACATTGCCTAATTGATCAATTGAAATAGCAATCTTTAAACAATATTCACCAATCCCTTTAATTCCTTTTGTAAATAGGTTGTAAAAAATACCGTATATAAAGCCCAAGGGTATGGTCACTGCAGCTAAGATGATGGAAACTAAAAATAAAAGTATCCCAATGAAAGGTTTTATTTTCTTATCAGGTTTAAAATTTTCTTTTTTTAAGATCATCTTTAATACGTAAAGTGTTTTGTTTTATTGGGCCACTTCATAAATGAGAGTGGTCAATGTGGCATTGATTCAAATGCTGTATTCGTACTTATATTTTCTTCTAATAGTTTTGTACATGTGGTAATTGTTTTTTAAACGGCTTTTTGAACGACTTCAAAAACCTTATTGCCATCGCATTTAAGTGTCTTAGAAGGGTATTTTAAAATTAACGCATAATCATGAGTGGCCATTAGAATGGTACGCCCTGTCTTATTTATTTCTTGAAGTACTTTCATAACTTCTACACTAGTCTGGGGGTCAAGATTCCCTGTAGGTTCATCAGCTAAAATTAGTTCAGGATCATTTAGGAGTGCTCTTGCAATAGCAATACGTTGCTGCTCACCGCCAGAAAGTTCATGCGGAAATTTAAATCCTTTTGTTTTCATTCCTACTTTATCTAAAACAGTTTCTACTTGGGTATCCATTTTAGTTTTGTCTTTCCAGCCTGTAGCTTTTAAAACAAATAGTAAATTATTATTGATACTACGATCTGGTAATAGTTTAAAATCTTGAAAAACAATACCAAGTTTGCGTCTTAAAAAAGGAATGTCTTTTTCTTTTAATTTCCTTAAATCAAAATCTACAATGCTTCCTTCGCCATGATTTAACGGGAGGTCTCCATAGAGTGTTTTCATAAAACTACTTTTTCCGCTTCCTGTTTTGCCAATTAAGTAAATGAATTCTCCTTTTTTTATTTCAAGGTTAATATCATTCAAAACCAAGTTTTCTTTTTGGAAAACAGACACCTCTTTTAATTTTAATACGCTCTCAGCCATAGTTTCTAATATTGTTATAAAAGTAGTAAGATATCATAGAAATTAATAGTTGCTTGCTATAAAATATTTATTAATTTTCAATAGTTCTTTTGTCTGGAATTGAGTGAGTTAGTTGAATTTTTTTTCTTACGTGTAGGAAAAATAGCTATCTTAGGGGAGAAATAATAAACTTTTAAAATATTGTGCTTTAAAACTATGGAAGTCAACCACCATAATACTAGCGTTCAAGATTTATATCAGGAAATAGAACAATTAAAAGAGCAAAATAAGAAGCTACTTTTGTTTCATTCTTCTAAACAGGAAATTCAGAAATCATACGATGAACTGTTATTGAAGTTGAATACAGATAGTGAAGTCTATACCCATACTATTTTAGATAATATGGGCGATTCTGTTTTTGTTAAAGACAATCACAGTAGGTTATTATTAGTTAATAATGCTTTTTGTGAGATGTTTGAGATGTCCCAAGATAATATTATAGGAAAAACATTAGCGGAAGATGTTTCTGAAACGGAAAGAGATAAGTTTTTAGAAGTTGATAAGCAAGTGTTATTAGATGGTGTTGAAAACATTAGTGAAGAAACCATAACGCTTAAAAGTGGTGGGCACCGAATGATATCTACCAGGAAAACACGTTTTATTAATACTTCTGGGAAAAAATTTATAATTGGAGCCATAAGAGACATCACCATTAATAAGAAGGCAGAACGAGCGCTTTTCGAAAGTGAAAGTCAGTTGCGGGAATTAAATATTACAAAAGATAAACTTTTTGCGATTATAGCTCATGATTTGAGAAGTCCCTTTAACAATATCCTCACCTTGTCAGGATTAATAGAAGACGCTATAAAGGAAAATGATATTTCTTTATTGGGCGAATATGTAAGTTTGATTAAAACTACTTCTAAAGCTACACTTACCTTGCTTGAAAATTTATTAACCTGGTCTAATGCACAAAGGGACCAAGATAATTTGCAAAAAGAAAAGTTAAATATTCAGGACTTAATAGAAGAAGTTCAGGAGTTTATTCAGCATTTGGCAAAAACAAAAAATATAGCCATTAAGGAACCCAATTTGGAATGTATAAAGATTTATTCTGATGCGAAAATGCTCAAAACTATTTTAAGAAATTTGTTGTCTAATGCGGTAAAGTTTACCAAATCTGGTGGAGATATAGGTATATCTGTAATTAAAAGATCAGATAATTTAGAATTTGTAGTTTCTGATTCTGGAATCGGGATGAGTGCAAAAGTTTGTGAGCAATTGTTTGAAGCAGGTACAACTATTTCCTCTAGAGGTACCGCAAATGAAATAGGGTCCGGATTTGGTTTGGTACTTTGTAAAGAATTTGTAGAAAAATTAGGAGGTAAAATTTGGGTTGAGAGTGAAATTGGTAAGGGGAGCGACTTTAAATTTACCTTACCTGTGTGTTAGAAAACTTACTAAATTATCTTTTTTTGTCTGCTATTTATTATTTTTTTTACATCCTTTTTAAAATAAAATAAAAAGTATCTTCGTTCTCATATACTTTAGGTACACTATTTGTCGTTGTAGCTACTAAATAAAGGTATTTCTTAATTGTTGGAGAACATTATGCTGAAGAAAAAAACCGCGTTATTGCTTAGTTTTATTGGGACTTTGCATCTATTGAGCGCTCAAGAATCCAAAATCTACACCCACGATCAGAAAGAGTATCAACAAGCGTTGACACTCTACTCTAATGAACAATTTCAAGCTGCTCAAGCAATTTTTGAAAAGGTTAAGTATAGTACAAAAGATCCAGAGACCGAAGCAAATAGTACGTATTACGTGGCTAACGCCGCTGTAAGGCTAAATCAGTTAGGCGCAGATAAGCTGATGGAAAGTTTCGTAGAAAAATATCCAACCTCTACTAAACGAAATTCTGCATATGCTGATGTAGCAGACTATTACTTCGAGACAGGTAAATATCCCTATGCCTTAAAATGGTATAAGAGAGTAGATCAAAATTCATTATCACAAAGTGAAAAGGATAAGTTTAACTTCAATTACGGTTACGCACTATTTTCTTCTAAAAATTCTAAAGAAGCGGAAACCTATTTAAATAAGGTAACCAATTCTCCAGTATATGGCTCTCAAGCCAAATATTACTTAGGGTTTATTGCGTATCAACAAGATGATTATGCTGGAGCAAATCAGCGTTTTGATCAAATAACAGATCAAAAGGTATTAGAGGAAAAATTGTCCTATTACCAAGCAGATTTAAACTTTAAGTTGGGTAAGTTTGAAGAGGCTATCGCTTTAGCAAAAACCCAAATGCAAAAAGGCGATCGTCAAGAGAAATCTGAATTAAATAAAATTATAGGTGAGAGTTACTTTAATTTAAATCAATATGAAAATGCTATTCCTTATCTCTTAGATTATCAGGGTAGAAACGGGAAATTTAGCAATACAGATTACTATTTTCTAGGATATAGTTACTATAAAAAAGGTGATTATGCGAATGCTATTCAGCAATTTAATAAGATTATTGGAGGTACGAATAGTGTTTCCCAGAATGCTTATTATCATTTAGCAGAATGTTATTTAAAGCTAGATAAAAAGCCAGAAGCTTTAAATGCTTTTAGAAATGCATCTCAAATGGAGTATACTCCAGAAATACAAAAAGATGCGTTTTTGAATTATGCAAGATTAAGCTATGAAATAGGAAATGCGTATGAAAACGTACCTAGTGTTTTAACTAATTACTTAGAAAAATATCCTAAAGATGAGCACACTACGGAGATACAGGAGCTTTTAGTAGATTCTTATATAACGTCTAGGAATTTTGCAGGTGCCATGGAGCTTTTAGAGAACAACAAATCTTATGCAAGTAAAGCTACTTATCAAAAAGTTGCTTTTTATAGAGGAGTAGAGTTATTTACGAATACAGATTATTCTGGAGCTATCTCCGTGTTTAAAAAGTCATTAGATAACGCTGAAGATCCTAAATTTAAGGCTCGAGCAAGTTACTGGAAAGCAGAAGCAGAATACAATAGTAATTTGTTTAAAGAGGCATTGAGTAGTTTTGCCGAATTTCAGAAAAACCCGCATGCAAAGTCAACACCAGATTATATAGATTACAATTATAGCCTAGGATATACTAATTTTAAGTTGAAAGAGTATGTTAATGCGGCAACTAATTTTGCAGCTTACGCTAGTGGAAGCACTGATGTAGATAAAAAACACGATGCATATTTGCGTTTAGGAGATAGTTATTTTGCGTCTAGTAAGTACTGGCCTGCTATTGAAGCCTACAACCAGGCATTAGAAGGGGCAGGAAGTGAGAAGGATTATGCAGCTTTTCAAAAAGCATTAAGCTATGGTTTCGTAGATAGAGCAGCAACTAAAATAGAGGAGTTAAATGCTTTTATAGGAAGATACCCAAAATCTACCTTAAAAGATGATGTTCTTTTTGAGTTAGGGAACTCTTATGTAAGAGGTAATAAGGAAGAAGAAGGACTTAAAGTTTATGATAAGTTAATTAGTGAGTATAAAGGAAGTTCACTTGTGCCACAAGCGATAGTGCGTCAAGGCTTGGTTTATTATAACTCTAATAGGAGTGACCAGGCATTGGTAAAATTTAAAACTGTAGTTCGTGATTACCCAGATACACAGGAAGCGGTACAGGCGGTTACTACAGCTAAACTTATTTACGTTGATTTAGGAAGGGTGAGTGAATATGCCGAATGGGTAAGAGGTTTAGATTTTGTAGAAGTTACGGATGCAGAATTAGATAATGCTACTTTTCAATCGGCAGATCAAAAATATATAGAAGGTAATAGAGAGCAGGCATTAAAAGGGTATCAAGCCTATTTAAAAGAATTTCCTAAAGGCTTGCATGCCTTAAAGGCAAACTTTAACCTAGCCCAATTGTACTTTGCTCAAGGCGATAAGGATAAAGCTTTACAGAATTACAAAAATGTAGTAGACAGAGGCGCTAACGAATATGGAGAGCAATCATTAACTAGAGTTTGTGAAATTTATATAGGTAAAGGCAGCTACACCTCCGCATTACCATATTTAGAAAAATTAGAAGCAACGGCAAATATTCAGCAAAATAAAACCTTTGCACAGTCTAATTTAATGAAAGGGTACTTTGCGCAAAAAGAATATACAAAAACAATTACTTACGCAGAAAAAGTATTGGCATCTTCTAAGATAGATGATAGAATTAAGAGTGATGCGCACACCATGATTGCACGTTCTGCAATTAAAACAAATAACGAAGAAAGAGCTAAGCAAGCTTATTCTCAAGTATTGGCAATTGCTACAGGAGAATTGGCGGCAGAAGCCTTGTATTATGATGCGTACTTTAAAAATAAGGCAAGAGATTTTGAAGCTTCCAATGTTTCTGTTCAAAAATTAGCTAAAGATTACTCCGCATATAAAGAGTGGGGAGGAAAAGGATTAATTCTTATGGCTAAGAATTTTGATGCTTTAGGAGATGCATATCAGGCAACATATATTTTAGATAGTGTAATTGTTAATTTTGCACAGTATCCAGAAGTTGTTGCAGAAGCAAAAGCAGAAGCCTTCCGTATTAAATCTAAAGAAGCAAAAAGCAATTCCTCTGTAAATCCAGAAAATTAATTATCAAGTTGCAAAAGAGACACTATATGCACAAGTTCATAAAAATAAGTACGCTTCTTTTTTTAGGCGTTTTTCAATCTATAACAGCTCAAGAAAAGGATAAAGATAGTATTGGTACACAAACAGTAACGGTTGTAAAAGCCTATAAGCCTACTGTTTCCGATGCTTTTAAGATAAAATCTGTTCCACAAATTAATGATTCTATCGTTTTAAAAAAGAAACCGATAGCCTATAGTATAAATTCTGTTCCAGTTGCTTCTACATTTACTCCTGCAAAAGGTAAAGCGGCGACGGTAGATAAAGTACCGCCACCAATCTTGTATGATTCATATGCATCTTTAGGTTTTGGAACTTATGATAATGCGCTGGCAGATTTTTATACGAGCAGAACTATTAATAGAGATGAACGTTTAGATATTGGTCTAACGCACCATTCTTCTAGAGGTAAATTAGATAGCGTAGCGCTAAAAAATGCTTTTTACGACACTAAATTAACTGCTGCATATTCTAAAGGTGATTCTGATTTAAATTGGGGAGCAAATTTAGGATTACAGCACCAATTATATAATTGGTATGGAGTACCTGTTGGGGCTTATAGTGATGAGGTGATTAATAGTATAGACTCAAAACAGAATTATTTCAATGCAGAAATCTCTGGGTATTTAAATATGGATAATGCTTATTTAGAAAGAGGAGAAGCCTTAATTCGTCGTTTTTGGGACGCTACAAAATCTGGTGAGAATAGAGCAATGTTAAAAGGTGTTGCGCAATTTCCAATCGGAGATGAAAATATTCGTATCAAAGGAAAATTAGATTATTTAGGAGGTGTATTTAAAAATGCTAGTTTAAATAGTACAGTGAACACGCCAGAAATAAACTATAGTTTATTTCAAGTAGGGGTGGGGCCAAGTATAGAAATTTTAAGAGATGACCTAACTTTAAATCTAGGAGTGAATTTAGTTTTTGGACTAGATTCTGAAAATAGCGATAGTAATTTTTATATCTACCCAGATATAACCGCAAGTTACCGAGTACTAGATGAAACGTTAATTGCCTATGGAGGTATCCAAGGGGAATTAATACAGAATTCTTATTATGATTTTGTAGAAGAGAATCCATTTGTCTCTCCTACTCTAACCGTGCAGCCTACGGACCAAAAGTACAATGCTTATGCAGGGATCAAAGGGCAGTTGTTGCCAAGTTTAAGTTATAATTTAAAAGCTTCATATAAGACAGAAAATAAGAAACCATTGTATAAGTGGAACCCAGAGAATACATTTCGTAATGATGAAAAAGGATACTATTATAATAATTCTTTTGATGTTTTTTATGATGACGTAAAAACATTAGGCATTTTTGCAGAGTTAAATCTAGATATAAAAAGAAACTTCTCGCTAGGTATAAATGCTGAAGCATATACCTATTCTACAGAAACAGATAACCCTGCATGGAACTTACCTAAAGTTACTAGTTCTATATTTATAGATTATCAGATAGATAAACAATGGTACATGGGAGCTACGCTGTTTTATGTTGGTGAACGTGAAGATTTACAAGCCTCAGTACTACAGAATGCAGACCCTGTAGATTTCCCTTCTACTATTGTTACTTTAAATAGTTATTGGGATACTAATGCACATGTGGGATATAGGTTTAATGAGCAATTATCAGTGTTTGTAAAAGCAAATAATATAGCAAATTCTAACTATATGAGATGGGCAAATTATCCTGTTCAAGGATTTCAGCTTTTAGCAGGTGCTACCTATAAGTTTGATTTTTAAATAATTATAAGTATATTTGTAGGAAATAGCAATTATAACTTACATATTTTGTAGCTTAAAACGTGTGTTTTTAGCAATGATAAAAAAGGTCAATTGTAGATGTTACAATAGACCTTTTCTATTTTAAAGATGTTTGGTAGTGCTAACAAATAACCTAGAAATGAAAACGTTCCCCCAAATCGTGTTTTTGTTTTTTGCGCTGAATTGTTTCGTTGCGAAAGGCCAAAATTTAGTAAAAAACCCAAGTTTTGAAACTAGTTATAGGTGTCCAAAAGAATTTGGATCTCTAGATGTTGATGCAGAGAGTTGGAGAAAACCAACTTTAGGTACTACAGATTATTTTAACACCTGTAGTGCAGAACTTCCTGTTGAAAATAACTTTATTGGTTCTCAATTGCCGTATGACGGTGAAGCCTATGCAGGTATGTATTTGTATGCTCCAAATGATTATAGGGAGTATATTACAGCAGAGTTAGAAACGCCCCTAGAAAAAGATAAACTATATAAAGTATCCTTTATGGTGAGTTTGGCAGATGATGTTGAATTTTCTATAAAGGAGTTTGATATTCTATTATCAAAATCAACTTTCGAGATGAATACTTCTAAATATTTAGATGTGAGGTATTTTTCAAAATCAGCACAAGTAAATTTTAAGAGAATTCAATCTAATAAATATTTAGACAATACAGCGGAGTGGGTTGAGGTCTCTACAACAGTTATGGCCAAAGGATATGAACATTTTTTGACCATTGGTAATTTTATAAATAATGAAGACACTTTTAAGCAAGAGGTAAAGAAAGCATCTCGTAAATCTGCTTATTATTTCATTGATATGGTTTCTGTTACATTAATTCCTAGTTATACTCAAAACCAACTTTATGTAATAGAAGAGTTGCTTTTTGATTTTGATGAAACCAGTATTGAAATAGATTATAACCAACAATTAAGTGACTTAGTTACGTATCTAAAAAGCAACCCTAAGCTTAATGTTTATTTATATGGTCATACAGATGCAATGGGTTCCGTGAAATATAATGATGATTTATCTGAAAAAAGAGCAGCGACAGTTGCTAGTTTTTTGGTGAAGTCAGGATTGAGTAAGAATAGAATCTCTTGGAAGGGTTTTGGGTTTAAAAAACCTGTGGTTAGTAATGAAAAAGAAGATATTCGTTTTAAGAATAGAAGGGTAGAGTTTTTAGTAGCCGAGCCACAAAGTAACTATGCTAAGAACTTATATGAAGATCAGAATTAATTTTAGCTTTTTTTTGATAAAATCTACAAAATAATATTCTTAACTTCCGCAACTGTTCTGCGTTCTAAAGAGCTTCGTTCAATTGCTGTTGTATCCTATGAGTCCTAAAACTAAAAGAAAAAAACAAGCCAAAATATTACGAATATTCAGAAAAGTTCACCGGTTGATGGGAGCTTTCTTATTTATTTTTTTCTTTATTATTTCTATTTCGGGGCTCTTGCTAGGTTGGAAAAAAAATAGCGCAGGCTTGCTTCTTGCGGAAACCCAAAAAGGATCTAGCTCAGAATTCTCTGAATGGTTGCCTTTAAGTGTGCTTTATGAAAAAGCGGCTACAGTGATGAAAGATTCTGTTGATGTAACAACACCAATAGTCTTAGATCGTGTAGACATCCGAAAAGATAAAGGGGTAATTAAGTTTATTTATGAAGACCATTATGGCTTACAGTTAGATGGTGCTACTGGAAATTTATTAGAATTTGGTAAGCGTCATTCAGATTTTATTGAAAATTTGCACGATGGTTCAGTGTTAGATACTTATTTTAAGACCTCTGGCAACCCTATTAAACTTATCTACACTACGTTAATGGGTATTGCCTTATTAGTGTTTACAATAACAGGTTTTTGGCTTTGGTATGGTCCCAAGCGCATGCGGAAGACTTCTTAAATAATTAAATTTTGTTAGATACATTAGAAGTACTACCGAATATTTGAGTGATTTAGTACGTTATATTTTAAAACCATTTTTAAATTGTGATAAGGACAGCTTTTTACAAAACAGGATATAAAATTATTTATGGCAATTAATCCGGATTTTTTACATGCTAATTTTAAGGATAACGTTTCAAAATCTAAGTTGATTATAGGTGTTTTATTAGGGCTGATTTTAGCTTTTCTATTATATGAATTTTTTTATTTTTCTAGAGAAATATTTCGTGTTCTTTCCTTAACCAGTGAATATGATATAAGCATATTTTCAGATGATGAGGTTAGTTTTTATAACTTAATTTTTGCATTTCTTGCTGCTATTTTTGGGCAATCTACCTGTTTTGTGTATTGGTTTGATTTTCCTCTTAAAGCATTTAATTTTAGACCAACACGATTGCGAACTATTGTTAATGATCAACGTAACCTCAATTGGTATTTTCTCAATTGGTTTGTGAAAGTTGCACTAGTCTTTGGTGTTTTATTCTATGTTGATGGCCTAGGGTGGTATTATGATTTTAGTTTTTACCCAGAATTTATTTACCTCTTTATTCTTATACTTGTTGTTTTGTTTCTTCAAACTTGGACTACCATTTTATTGGTCTTTAAGACTAGAGCTTTTAAATGGATGTTGTTGTCTGGGATTGTGCTTACTGGAGTCGCAATTGGTTTATCTAAGATTAATCTAATTTCATATACTACCATAAATAATTTAGTGATTGAAAAAAGAATTAATTCAAGGTTTCAACTCAAATTGCCTTACAGCAATATGTATACGAAGCAAACAAAAAGAATTACATTACCAAAAGTTTCTGTGGCGTTTGCTAAGAATGACGCAGCATATATGGCTCCAGTTTATTTGCTTGGAGATGATGTTTACACTATTAAAAGTTTATTCTTAAAAATGAATAATCTTAATATGCAAAGACTTGAATTTGAAAGGATGCAGGAAGCTGGCTTTTATTTTCAAATTGATAGGAATATGCCGATGTCTGTTGTGGAAAACATAAAAAAAGAACTAGGAATTTTAGACTTTCAATGGTTAAACTTTATGGTAATGCCTCCTAATTCAACATCAGATGAATTTCGATATTTCTCTAATGATATACTTTCTCTAAAAATAGGTAATCAACAACATTCTGTATACCTCGATTTTGAAAAAAATGAATATTCCAATCCTATTGAAATTCGTTTTATTGAGGGTAAATTTATGATTAACAATACTATTGTTGCTAAGGAAGATTTCTCTAGTGTGCTATTAGAGCATATAAATAGAGATAAGAATTATTATTTTAATTTCTATTTTAATGATAGCTTACTTTTTGGACACTATATAGAAACCTATTCCCAACTGTTAGAAACTACTAATGAATTTAGGGATAATTTGTCCGAACGTATGTATGGGATTCAATTTTCTAAGCTTAACCAAGAAGGAAAAGAGGTAATACAAAACGCATTTCCTTTTAGATACAATGAAGTAGTTTACGAATAGCTATTACAGCTGCGGCCATCCATAAACTATTTTAGTTTTCTTCTTGTTTTATCCTCTCATAATCTTAAAAAACATAGTGTAATACATTGAGATAATAATGTAAAAGCAATTACATTTTAGTCTACATTTGCTTCCTAAATTTTAAATCTTAAATGTCTATAATTAAGAAAGTTAGAGCGGTTGATGTTTTGTATGCTGGTCTAGATAAGGAGATTGCTTCTTTTCAAGAGGAAACTTCATTGCATTGTAAAGCAGGTTGCGGAAAATGCTGTACCCATGCAGAAGTAGATGCGTCTCCTTTAGAATTTCTTCCTTGGGCATACCATTTGTTTTTAAATGGATTGGCTTCTAAAACTTTAGATGATTTAACTCTTAAATCAAGCGCTATTTGTCATATTTATCAGCCTCTTTCTCTTGTAGATAAAGATAATGGCAAAGGAAAGTGCAGTGATTATGTCTACAGAGGATTAATTTGTAGATTATTTGGGTATGGTGCTAACCGAAATAAATTTGGAGAAATGCGTCTGGCTACTTGTAAAATAATTAAAGAGGAACAAGCTGCTAATTTTGAGGAAGCACAAATAGCTTTAAGTAAAGGATTGTATGTACCTGTTTTTACTGATTACTATATGAAGCTTTCGCAAATAGATTTCCATTTAGGCAATCAAATTGTACCGATAAATACTGCTTTAAAATTGGCGATAGAAGAAGTGTTACAATATTATGCCTACCGCCCTTTTCCAAGAGGTTTTAAAAATTGTGCTTAATTTTTTAAATCAATCTCTTTTAAACTTTGAATTCTATTGCGCTCTAAGAAAGCATCAATACTTTCAAAATGTTCAATAACACGTTTGTCTTTAAATTCAAATACTTTCTGAGAAAGTCCTTGTAAAAAATCACGATCGTGAGATACTAGAATTAGAGTGCCGTCAAAATCTAGTAGGGCTTCTTTTAAGACATCTTTAGATTTTAAATCTAAGTGGTTCGTAGGTTCATCTAGAATCAATAAATTTACGGGCTCTAATAGTAATTTTACCATAGCTAACCTTGTTTTCTCTCCTCCAGAAAGTACGCTCACTTTCTTTTCAATATCTTCTCCGCCAAACATAAATCTCCCTAAAATGTTTTTCATTTGAGTTCTAACATCGCCATGGGCAACTTCGTCTACAGTTTGAAAAACAGTTAAAGTCTGATCTAATAAAGAAGCTTGGTTTTGAGCAAAATAGCCCACTTTTATATTGTGTCCTAACTGGCATTCTCCTTCAAAATCTATTTCTCCCATTATGGCTTTGATCATGGTAGATTTCCCTTCACCGTTTCTACCCACAAAAGATACTTTTTCGCCACGAGAAATACTCATGTTTGCATCTTTAAACACTACATGCTCCCCATAGGTTTTTGTTAATGCATTTACGGTAACAGGGTAATCACCAGATCGTACAGCGGTAGGGAACCTTAGGCGTAATGAAGAATTATCTATTTCATCAATCTCTATAATTTCTAGCTTTTCAATCATACGTTCCCGTGAGGTTACTTGATTGGTTTTAGAATACGTACCTTTAAAACGGTCTATAAATGCTTGGTTGTCTGCAATAAATCTTTGTTGCTCTTGAAATGCTTTTATTTGATGACTTCTTCGGTCTTCTCGCAATTGTAGGTAGTGAGAATAGTTTGCTTTATAATCATATATGCGCCCCATAGTTACCTCGATGGTTCTATTGGTAATGTTATCAATAAAGGTTTTATCGTGAGATATAACCACAACCGCTTTTGCTTTGTTTAAAAGAAAATCTTCTAACCATATGACAGATTCTATATCCACGTGGTTGGTAGGTTCGTCTAAAAGTATTAAATCTGGTTTTTGTAATAGTATTTTAGTTAACTCAATTCGCATACGCCATCCGCCACTGAATTCGCTCGTTTGGCGGTGAAAATCTTCACGTTTAAAACCTAGTCCAGCTAATGCTTTTTCAACTTCAGCTTCATAATTAATTTCTTCTAAAGCATAATATTTCTCACCTAAATCAGATACTTTCTGAATGAGTTTCATATACTCGTCAGACTCGTAATCTGTTCTAGTCTCTAATTCTTTATTTAAACGATTCATTTCGTTCTGCATATCGAAAATTATTCCGAATGCTTTTGAAGCTTCCTCGAAAACGGTGCAATTGTCTTCTGTTAACAGGTGTTGGGGTAGGTAGGCAATAACCGCTTCTTTTGGGTAGCGAATATTGCCACGAGTGGCTTTTTGCACCCCAGCAATAATTTTCATCATGGTAGATTTTCCAGCACCATTTTTTCCCATCAAAGCAATTTTGTCCGTTTCATTTATCACAAATGAAACATCACTAAAAAGCGTATCACCACTAAATTCTACTGCAATATTATCTACCGAAATCATACCTTAAATTTTGAAGCTGCAAAACTAGTTAAAAGCTAGATAATTGTAGCTACCTTTTTTATAACCACTGGTGTTAATTTTCTTCTAGCTTTAATATTCCGGTAGTATAAGCTCTAATTTGCATACATAATGCTCCGTTTTTTATAAGTGATTGTCCGTAGCTCGGAAATATTTCTTTAAGCTTAGACTGCCATGTTGCTGTTTTCATTTCTTCTGGGAAACATTCTTCCAATACGTTTAACATAATGGAAACTGCTGTTGATGCACCTGGAGAAGCACCTAGTAATGCTGCTAGCGTTTTATCTGCACTACTTACTATCTCAGTTCCAAATTTTAAAACACCACCTTCTTTTTTATCTTTTTTGATGATTTGTACGCGTTGGCCTGCTGTAATGAGTTCCCAATCCTCAAATTTGGCTTCTGGATAATATTTAACCAAAGCTTCAAAACGCTCTTCTGGAGATTGCACGACTTGTTCAATAAGGTATTTTGTTAAGGAAATATTTTTTATCCCTGCAGCTAATAATGGAAATATATTATGTGCATCTATAGATAAGGGTAGATCAAAATAAGATCCATTTTTTAAAAATTTTGTTGAAAACCCAGCATACGGTCCAAATAATAAAGAACGTTCCCCATTAAGCATTCGGGTATCTAAATGGGGTACAGACATTGGAGGAGAACCTTCTTCTGCTTTGCCATATACTTTAGCTTCGTGTAGTTTAGTAACAGCTGGATTGTTGCATTTTAAAAATTGTCCGCTTACAGGAAAACCTCCAAAACCTTCGCCTTCAGGGATTCCAGATTTTTCCAATAATTTTAATGCACCCCCGCCAGCGCCTATAAAGACAAAGTTAGTGTCAATCGTTTTTTCTTGGTCGGTATGTAAATCGGTTACATCAATTTTCCAAGAGCCATCTTTTTGCAGATCAATATCTTCTACTTGGTGCCCTAAGTGTAATGTTACGCCATCACACCCTTCTAGATACGTTATCATTTTTCGGGTAATAGCTCCAAAATTAACATCGGTGCCAATGGGCATTCTCGTTACAGCAATTTTCTCACGACCATTTCTACCTTGCATCATTAAAGGTACCCAATTGCTAATTTCGTTGAAATCAGTACTGAATTTCATCGCTTTAAAAATAGGGTATTGTATTAATGCTTTATGTCGTTTTTTTAGAAAATCAATATTCGCATCACCCCAAACAAAACTCATATGATCAATATCATTTATGAATGGCGTGTTGGCTTTTACGAGATTATTTTTTACTAAATAAGCCCAGAATTGTTTAGATATTTCAAACTGTTCGCTGATTTTTAAGGCTTTAGAAATGTCAATTTCACCTTTTTCATTTTCAGGCGTATAATTCAATTCACAAAAAGCAGAATGTCCTGTTCCCGCATTATTCCATGCATCAGAGCTTTCTGCACCCACAGCATTTAATCTTTCGTAAATAGAAATTTTTGCGTCAGGAATAAGCTGTTTCAGAAGTACCCCTAAAGTGGCGCTCATGATTCCTGCGCCGATTAAGGTGTAATGATTTTTTGTGTTCATGTGATCTATTTATTAGTTTTAAAGTTAAGAAATGCAACTCAACTTGTAATAAGAACAGCATAATCATTCTAAAATTTTATAAATCTTATTTATTTCTGTTTAAACAAAGCGGTGTAATTTTCAGGAATATTGTATTTTCAACATCAGAATAAACAACCTAAATTATTTAGTGCTAATAAACCCTTAAAATGAAACATCTGTATATCACTTTTTTCACCCTGCTAATTATTAGCTGTACACCGTCTAAAAAACAAGTAGATTTAATTGTAATTAATGCAAATGTATATACCGTTGATGACGCTTTTTCTACAGCTGAAGCATTTGCAGTAAAGGACGGTAAGTTTGTTTTTGTAGGTGCTAATGAAGAAGTTCAAAAGTTATATGAAGCTAAGGATAAAATAGATGCTAAAGGAAAAGCAATTGTTCCGGGTTTGATAGATGCACATTGTCACTTTTATAGATTAGGAGAAAACCAACAAGCGGTGGACTTGGTTGCTACGACTAGTTTTACGGAAGTTTTAGATCGCGTTCAAGACTTTCAGTTAAAAAATAAAAAGGAGTTTATTTACGGTCGTGGTTGGGATCAAAATGATTGGGAAATAAAAGAATTCCCGACTAAAAAGGAAGTCGATGAATTGTATCCAGATACACCAGTGGCAATAGAGCGTATTGATGGTCATGCCTATTTAGTTAACCAGAAAGCACTTGACTTAGCAGGAATTACGAAGGAAACTGTTGCAGTAGGGGGTGAAATAGTAAAGATTGATGGCGAATTAACAGGTGTTTTAGTTGATGGCCCTATGGGGATGATTGATGCGATTATTCCAAAACCATCCCAAAAAACAATGATTGCTGCTTTGAAGGATGCCGAACGAATCTCCATAGCAAACGGACTTACAACGGTAAATGATGCAGGATTATCTAGAGAAATTATTGAGTTAATTGATAGCCTTCAGCAAGTGGGTGAAATGAAAATTAGGGTTTATGCCATGGTTGCCAATTATCCTGAGAATTTAGAATACTATTTAAATAAAGGGATTTTAAAAACGGATAGATTGAATGTTAGGTCTGTTAAAGTTTATGGCGATGGTGCCTTAGGTTCAAGAGGGGCGGTTATGAGAACACCTTATTCAGATAAGGCAAATCATTTTGGCGCTATGGTAACTCCAGTAGATGAAATAGAACGATTAGCGTATAGAATTGCAGATACGGACTATCAAATGAATACACATGCTATTGGCGATTCTGCAAACATTGTAGTTTTAAGAGCTTATAAAAATGCATTAAAAGGGAAAAAAGATAGACGCTGGAAAGTAGAGCATGCTCAAATAGTAAGTGCTCCAGATTTTGAATATTTTGAAGACGGAATTATCCCTTCTGTACAACCAACACATGCAACGAGTGATATGTATTGGGCAGAAGATAGGGTTGGAGCGGAACGTATGCATGGAGCATATGCTTTTAAGACGTTGTTGAATAAAGCGGGTATGGTGGCCTTGGGGACAGATTTCCCAGTAGAACAGGTGAGTCCGTTTTTAACTTTTTATGCAGCAGTAGCTCGTAAAGATTTTAAAGGTTATCCTGATGGAGGTTTTCAAATAAATGAAGCCTTAACAAGAGAAGAAGCGCTTAAGGGAATGACAATTTGGGCTGCATACAGTAATTTTGAAGAAGATGAAAAAGGAAGTATTGAGATAGGAAAGATGGCAGATTTTGTTATTTTAGATAAAGATATTATGACAATACCAGAGGAAGAAACAGCGAAAGTTATTCCGCAAGAAGTTTATATTTCTGGAGAGAAAATGAACTAATCATTTTTACGGCCAAATAATACCGTATATTTTGTGCTATTCCTGTATATATCTTCAGATAAGCCTTTAAGCCAGGTTAGTTGATTAGTAATTAAATGTGCTTCTTGTAATTGTAGGCGCATTTCTGAATCTATTTTATGCTGACCTTCTTTTATTTGCTGGTCTCTTTGGTTAGATAGCGTAGTGAAGGAGCTTTTTAGAGCTTCTTCTGCTGTTTCAATTTTTATATGTTCTTTAATAATAGCTGTTTTATTTTCAGATAAATTAGTTTCTGCATTTTCAAGCTGGTTTTCTATATGCGCAATAAAAGCATTAAAATTATCACTTGAAGCGGTAGTATTATGATTTTGGATAAAGCTACCCATAGACGCCAATGAAGAGAGGAAAGTGTTGTTTAAGGTAACAAATTCATAAATAAGCTGCATTTCTTTTTGCTTAGATTTAGGATCCTGCGTCATTCGTTGAAAAGCTGCATTTAGGTTGCTAATGGCTAGAAAAGCCTCTTTACGTGCCACTTTATATTCTAAATT